>DATIRX010000594.1:0-9781 GCA_035469225.1 Bryobacteraceae bacterium | reverse complement strand
CCGCTGCAGTTCAGGATCCATGACTTAGGGTCAACTATAACCAACTGAGAAACCAAGACGCTGGGCAGCGCATCTCAATGATGGTATAGTGCGGTCATGAAGGCCTCCCGAGTCATCCTCTTTGTCCTGGCCTCGGCGTTCAGCGCGGCCCTGGTGGTGGTTGCCCAAGGACCGAAGAGCGGCGGCAGTGAGACGGTGGCGCGCCCCAAAAAGGGAACGTCGGGCACCGCGAACGCACCCGCGGAGCCGCCGGAGCAGTCCAAGATCCCGTCGCAGTACAAGAAGAACAAGGAACTGCCCGAGGGCGTCGCCACGTATTCGACCGACGCAGTGACGGTGACCGTGGATGTCTCGGTGCTCGACAACAAGGGCCACTTCATACCCAACATTCCACAAGGAAACTTCCGGGTACTGGAGGATAACGTTCCGCAGAAGATCAGCACCGTCACCAAGGGTGAGGCGCCCATGACCATCGCACTGGTGATCGAATTCTCGGGACGATTCCAGCAGGTTTACTCCGAGCCCTGGTACCAGACGCTGCAAGCGGCGTACGGATTCGTAGAGACGCTGAAGAAGGAAGATTACGTCGCCATCGTGGCGTACGATTTGCGGCCGGAGATCCTTTCGGATTTCTCGACGGACCGGGCCGAGGCGCAAGACGCACTTTCGAGCATGCGGTTCCCGGGTTTTTCTGAAGCGAATCTATTCGACGCGCTGGTGGACACGGCCCAGAGAATGCAGGACATCGAGGGCCGCAAGGCGATCCTGGTGATTTCGAGCGGCATCGACACCTTCAGCAAGCTGAACTACGGGGAGACCCGGAAAGCGATTCAGAACGCAGGCGTTCCGATTTACGCGATCGGACTGATGCAGGCGTATCGCGACATCATGTATTCGTATGGAGCGCTGAGCGACAGCGCCAACATGGACTTCTTGCAAGCCGACAACCAATTGCGCACCTTCACCAAAGAAAGCGGCGGTATGGCATTTTTCCCGCGCTTCTACGGGCAGTTTCCGGAGATTTACCGGAGCATCAGCGAGGTTCTTCGCAGCCAGTACGTGCTGACGTACACGCCCAGCAACACAGCTCGCGATGGAAAGTTCCGCAAGATCAAAGTGGAACTGGTGAATCCGGAGAACAATCAGCCTCTGCGCATCAACGATGAGAAAAACAAACCGGTGAAGTTCGAGATCCTGGCGAAGCCCGGATACACCGCGCCGAAACAGGTTGAGTGAGTATTTTCCGCATTTTGTAGCCGTCTTTTTCTTTTCGTGATCAACGCGAGATAAAAGTCAAGCACTCCATCTTTCCGCTTTTGAATCCTTTAGAAAATTCTTGACAGATGTGTTGCGGCTCTGTTACTGTCGCGTTGTTTCTCATACATCTCATGCCTCTGCGGAATTCTTCTTCTTCCTCGCTTCATGGACGCATTCTCCTGGTGGACGACAACGTAAGCGGATCGACAGCCCGAAAAACAGTGCTCGAGGAACTCGGGCACAAGATCACCGTGTCATCCAGCGGCGCCGATGCGCTCGAACAATTCACCAAACAAAAGTACGACCTGGTGGTGACGGATTACAAGATGCCCCGCATGGACGGTCTGGAGCTGATCGTCCGGCTGCGCGAAGAGGATCCAGGGATTCCGATCGTGCTGGTTTCCGGGTTCGTCGATACGCTGGGTCTGAATGAAGCGTCGACCGGGGCGGACGCGGTCATCCAGAAGAGCGCCAACGAGGTAACTCATCTGGTTAGAGCCGTTAGCAGGCTGCTGCGGCGGAAGCCGGCGAAGAAGGCCGTGGCTGGCGCGCCTGCGGGATTGAAGGCCAAGCGGAAAGCGGTTTAGAGAGGACGAGCGGGGCTAAAGCCCCGCGCGGACTGAAGTCCGCCCCCTAGCCGGCCAGGAACGGGAGCGGGATCCAGCGCAGCGAGGCGGCGGTCATCAGGATGCCGACGCACAGAATCACGAGTGCGGAAGCGACCGGCGCAAACCTCAATAACGGATGCTGCGAGTTCTTTGTGGATTCGGGTAGCCAATTCTTGGCGTGGATCACGAGCATCCCGATGGCCATCAGAACTCCAGCCAGCCCCAAACTGAATGCCAGCAGCAACACCAGGCCCAGGCCGACGCGTCCAATCGCGATGGCGCTGAGCAACAGCACCATGGCCGCGGGGCATGGAACCAATCCGCCACTTGCACCTAAGGCCATCAGGCTGCCAACCGTGATGTCCCCCTGGGGTGCGTGACTATGGCTGTGGCTATGACCATGGCTATGGTCGTGGTCGTGGTCGTGGTGGTGATCGTGATGATGATGATGGTGATGGTGACCGTGCGCGTGGGCCTGTTGATGAGCGAGTTCCTGCCGGAACGCGCTCCAGCGTTTGTAAAACAACCAGCCGCCGATCAGCACAATCGACGCGCCGGACAGGACTCCTAGTACCGGGATAATCTTTTCGGGCACGATGTAGCTGGAAAGCAGCAGCGTGCCGATCCCCAACAGGAACACGCTGAGCGTATGGGTGAAGGTGACGCTGGCGCCGAGCAAGGCGGCGTGTTTCATGTTTCCGCGGGAACCAACCAGGTAGGCGGCGACGATGGTCTTTCCATGACCGGGCTCGAGGGCGTGCAGAGCGCCCAGCCAGAACGCGACAGCGATTCCGGCGATCAGCCATCCCGCGCTCAGCTCAGGTTGATGCAGGAGTTGGGCAAGATAGTCAAAGTGCATATTATTTGCTCTGGTTGCTCTGGGGTTTGCGGATTTCCTCGAAGTATCGCTCTACAAAGGGTTGAAAGATCAGGGGCACTTCATCACGATGAATCTCCCCGCCGGCCTCGGCGTGCTTGGCCTGCTGCTGCGTGAAGGCAGTTTTCAGGGTCTGCTTGGTCGATTCGACTTCGACCATCATCTCCCCGGTAACGGTGGCGGAGCGCTTCCCCAGAACCTCGCTTATTTTTCCCATCGCTTCCAGGGCCTTGGCGTCTTTGGCGGCCTTATCGCCGTCCTTGGAACCGGCGCCGCTGGCGCTCTCCTGGGCTGACGGCTTGCCGGGCTGATCGCTAGCCTTTGCCTTGGCATCGTCGGACTGATTCTGATCGCCGCTGGGGTTGTCATCGGATTTGGACTCAGCGCCATCCTTCTGATCGCCCTGCTTCTCACTCTTGTCAGCCTTGTCGTTCTTGTCGCCGTTCTGGTTATTCTTGGCGTTCTGCTGCTTGGGGCTATCGTTGGCGTTGGGCTTCATCTTGTTCAGCATGTTGGCCAAAGCGTCCTTGAGTTTGTTCAGCACGCCGCCATCGCTGGGATTGCCCTGCTTATCCTGATCGCCGCCGTCTTTGTTCTGGCCGTCCTTGGAGTCCGACTTGTCGCCCTGCTTTCCGTCCTTATCGCTGCCCTTGTCGTTGCCCTGCTTGTCGCCGTCGCCGGCATTCTTGTCGCCCTCTTTGTCGGCGGCCTGTTTGGCGTTCTCGTCGCCAGTGGGATTCAAGGCATCAGAGGAATCCTTGCTGTTGAGAAGATCTTCAGGCTGCTGGTCGGCCTGGTTGGGGGCCGCGTCGGGATTGCCTGGATCGAAGGGTTGCTGGGTGGCGTTCAGGCGCTTGGCCTGATTCTTGGCGAGCTGCTGAGGGGGAGTGCCGAAGAAGGAATCGTAGGCGATCTTCAGCAAGGACGGTTCCAGGCTCAGGCTGCCGGTAACGGCATACCGTACCGCGAACAGGCCGAAGGCGACCAGAATCAGGCCGGTTGCCGGCAGCAGATAGCGCGATCGCCGGGCCGGAAGGGCCAGGTTGACATCCACGCCCTGGGCGACCACCTCCGCACGGCGGCCCTGAGATTCGCACAGCGATTCCCGGCCGGACTGGGGGTGCTCGGCGAAATGGACCGCGGTGGAGAGGGAATCGGCCAGGCCCAAGCGGCGGTCGATCATCTGGGCCAGTTTGTAGAAGGAGGGCAAACTCTTGCGGACGCTGTAGATTCCCACGCCCAGGCTGGCGGCGATCAGCAACACCGGCCAATACCAATCCAGGATCTGGGTTCCCATCAGCAGGAGCAGGATGGCTCCGCCCATACCGATCACCAGCGCCAGGGCGGCCTTATCCAGGGCCAGCTGCCCGACCAGGCGCCGGCGGGCGCGCTCCAGCAGATTCGTCAGGGTGGGATGGTTGGGCAAGACGTTCGCCTAAAAAACTAACTCTATATAATAAGCATACAATCCCCGTAGGAGTAAAAGCGATACTTTTGCGAAATGGCGTGCCGGTAGGCCGCCAAGGTCAGCTCCCTGCCCGCCAAGGCGCACACCAGCACCAAAAGACTAGACTTCGGCAGATGGAAATTGGTTAGCATGGCGCCGGTGCGCCGGAACTGGAAGCCCGGGTAAATAAAGAGGTTGGTTTCGGCTGCGGCTGGATCGCTTTCGATGGCCCGGACCGCGGTGGTTCCTACCGCGATGATTCGTTTGGCTCGATCCATGGCTGCAGTGGTTTCCGGCGGGACGACCATAGATTCCTGGTGCAGGTGGATCTGGTCCAGGGATTCCGAGCGAAGGGGTTGAAATGTCCCCAGTCCGACGTGGAGCGTGACATGAGCGATCTCGGCTCCGGCGGCTCGGCAGGCTGCCAGGATTTCCGGGGTGAAATGCAGACCGGCGGTGGGGGCGGCGGCGGATCCGCGCTGGCGGGCGAACACGGTCTGATAGCGTTCGCGGTCGGCGGCGGTATCCGGCCGGCGAATATAGGGCGGCAGAGGCATGTGCCCGACACGATCCAGCACGTCGAAGAGGTCTCCGGCGGGATGAAGGCGAACCGAGCGCTCACCAAACTCGGCGCGGTCCAGGATTTCGGCGGTGAGGTCGTCCGAGATCACGATGCGCTCGCCGGTGAGCATCTTACGGCCGGGACGGACGAGAGCTTCCCAAACCAGGCCGTCGGCGGAGACCGGCTTGGTGAGCAGAAGCTCGACGCGGCCGGTTCCGTGCTCGCGATGGCCGTAGAGACGCGAAGGGAGAACGCGGGAGTCGTTGAGGATGAGGCAGTCGGCGGGATGGAGGTAGGCCGGGAAATCGCGGAACATGCGATCGTGCCAGGTTCCGGCGGCGCGGTCGAGCACCAGCATGCGTGACGCCGCACGGTCAGGCAGAGGCTCCTGGGCGATGAGATCGTCGGGGAGCTGGAAGTCGAAGTCGGAGAGATGCAAGCTTCCACCACTGTAAACTGGAAGCACATCGGGCGAGGCATGCCTCGCCCCTACAAATAGGAATCGATGCGGATTTTGGGGATCGAATCGTCGTGCGATGAGACGGCGGCGGCCGTAGTGGAAGACGGCTCGAAAATCCTGTCGTCCGTGGTTTCCTCGCAGATGGCAACGCACTCGAAGTACGGAGGCGTGGTGCCGGAACTGGCCTCGCGCGAGCACCTGCGGGCGATTGTTCCCGCCGTAAGGCTGGCGCTGTCGGAAGCCGCCACGCGCGCCGAAGACCTGAGCGCGATCGCCGTGACCGAGGGGCCGGGGCTGGTGGGATCGCTCTTAGTGGGGATGACGTATGCGAAGGCTTTGGCGATGGTCCACAAGCTCCCGCTGATCGCCGTGAACCATATCGAAGGACATATTTACGCGGTGGCCAGCCAGCATCCGGTGGAATATCCGGCGCTGGCGCTGGTGGTGAGCGGCGGACACACGCATCTTTACGAAGTCGCGGAAGGATTTCAGTACCGGCTGCTGGGAAAAACGCGCGACGATGCGGCGGGCGAGGCGTTCGACAAGGTTGCCAAGCTGCTGGGGTTCGGGTATCCGGGGGGGCCGGTGGTGGATATGCTGGCGGAACACGGGGATCCGGAGGCGGTGCGGTTCACGCTGGCGAAGATGAAGGGAAACGCGCTCGATTTCAGTTTCAGCGGGCTGAAGACGGCGGTGCTGCGGTGGTTCGAGGCTCGCGACATGGCAGAAGAGCTGGCGGCGCGACGGGCGTTGCTGGCGACGAACCTGTCGCCGTCCGTTGAGGATTGGCTGCGGGTAACGCCCCAGGCGACGCTGGATCTGCTGGCGTCGTTTCAAGGTACGGTGATCGAAGAATTGCTGCGGCGGGCGGCGCGGAGCGCGGAGGAGATCGACGCGAGGAGCTTGATCATCACGGGCGGCGTGGCCTGTAATACGGGGCTGCGGCGGGCTGCCGTGGAGGCTCATCTTCCGTATCCGGCATTTTTCCCGACGCCGGCGCTTTCGACCGACAATGCGGCAATGATCGCGGCAGCGGCGTTCCCCAAGCTGGCGCGCGGGGAATTCGCGGATCAGACGCTGAAGGCGCAGGCGAATCTGGCACTGGCGTAATCATGACCAAGACGCTGCCGGCGAAGTATTACACCGATCCGGAAATCTTTCGCGCGGAGATGGAGCGGTTCTACTTCGGACGCTGGATCTATGCCGGCCGCGCCGAGCGCATCGCAACACCGGGCGGCTACTTTCTGTGCGATGTGGCCGGGGAGAGCGTGATCGTCACGGGCGAGGGAGCTTTTTATAATGTGTGCCGGCATCGCGGCACGCGGATGTGTACGGTGCCCGAGGGAACCTTCGGGGGGCGCATCCAGTGCCCGTACCATGGCTGGACGTATGGAATGGACGGTCAGCTCATCAGCGCTCCCAACATGGGAGAAGAAGGGTTTTCGCGGTTCGATTATCCGCTGCATGGCGTAGCGCGCGAAATCTGGGAAGGTCATGTGTTTTTGAACCTGTCGCCATCCCCTGGACCTCTGGAGCTGCCGGATCAGTTCGCGGCCTGGAACATGAGCGAGCTCAAGATGCACAAGCGCATCGTCTACGACGTGAAGGCCAACTGGAAGCTGATCGTCTTGAATTACAACGAGTGCCTGCACTGTCCGGTGCTGCATCCGTTATTGAATCGTCTGACGGACTATCTGGGGGCGGACAATGAGGCGCCGACGCCGAATTACGTGGGCGGGAGCATGGGATTTCGCGACGGGGCGGAGACCATGAGCATCGACGGCGTCCGAAGGCGCGCATACCTGCCGGGGTTGAGCGCCGAGCAGCGCAGCATGGTGTGCTACTACGCGATTTATCCCAATCTGCTGCTGAGCCTGCATCCGGATTACATGATGACGCACACCTTGCGGCCCAAGGCGGTGGATCGCACGGAAGTGATCTGCGAGTGGCATTTTCATCCGGGCGAGATGGCCAAGCCGGATTTTCGGGCTGACGATGCGATCGATTTCTGGGATCAGACCAATCGCGAGGACTGGGGGATTTCGGAGCTGTCGCAACTGGGGATCAGCTCGCGGGCGTACACGCCAGGTCCGTATTCGAAGCGCGAGGCATTGCTGCATGCCTTCGACAGGATCGTAGAGTAGAATCGTTTCATGCTACGCCAAGGTTTTGCGTTTGTCGCCCTGTTCGCGGGCTTCCTGCAGGCTGCTGTTACCCGTGTGGATGTCACGGAAACAACAGACCTGGCCGGGTATGAACGGATCGCCGGCAAGGTGTACTTTGCCGTGGATCCGAAGCTGCCCGCAAACCGGGCGATTGCCGATATCGATCTGGCGCCGAGAAACGCCGCGGGGCTCGTAGAATTTTCGGCAGATTTGCTTGTTCTGCGTCCCAAGGACGCGGCCAAGCGCAACGGAACTGCGTTTCTGGAGATCGCCAACCGGGGATCGCAACCGTTCTTGGGCGCTCTGAACATCGGCGCGGGCCGCAGTGCGCGTACCGAGCAGGACCTGGGCGATCGCTTCATGCTGGATCGGGGATTCACGCTGGTGTGGGTAGGCTGGCAGTTCGACGCGAATCCGGGACCGAACAGCGTCAAGCTGTACGCGCCGGTCCTGGCGGGCGTCACCGGGAAGGTGCGCACGGAGATCCTGGTGAATCAGAAGACGACGGCGGAGGCGCTTCCGTATGCGGCGGCAACCGTGGCATCGGGCGCGCTCACGGTGCGCGACCAGGCGGACGGACAACGTTTCGCGATTCCGAACGATCAATGGAAGCTGACGGGTGATTCGCGGATCGAATACGCGGCGGGATTCGAGCCGGGAAGGCTGTACGACTTCGTGTACACCGCAAAAGACCCGGCGATGGCGGGACTGGGCATGGCGGCGGTGCGCGATTACATCGCCTACATCCGGCAGCGCGGCGAGGTGAAGCGGGCGATCGGCGCAGGAATTTCACAGAGCGGACGATTCCTGCGGACGTTTCTCGCCGACGGCTTCAACGCGGATGAGCAGGGCAAGAAGGTTTTCGATGGAGTATGGGCGCACGTGGCGGGCGGAGGCCATGGCGATTTCAACCAGC
The DNA here is from genome assembly GCA_035469225.1 of Bryobacteraceae bacterium. Classification (GTDB taxonomy): domain Bacteria; phylum Acidobacteriota; class Terriglobia; order Bryobacterales; family Bryobacteraceae; genus Palsa-187. Next base: position 1,489 of record DATIRX010000594.1, on the reverse strand, counting down.
GCTTCGCGCAGCCGAGCCGCACCAGCGGACAATTCAGCGGCGTGGATTTTCCAACCGACCTGCCTCCCTATCTTCCGGATGAACTGCTGGCGAAGTCGGCAAAAGCAAGCGTCGCACCGAAACTCTTGCTGAGCAACGGATCGCATGAGTATTGGGGGCGCGCGGCGGGGTTGAATCACATCCGTGAGGACGGAAAACGCGACGTTGCTCCTACGGGAGACGTACGGATTTATTTCGTCGCGGGCACGCAGCACGGCGCGGGCGGCGGGGCGAATCCATCGGTGCAGAATCCAACCAATCCCATGGACTGGTCGTTTTTCCAAAGGGCCATGCTGGTGGCGCTGAATCAATGGATCACGGACGGGACAGCGCCGCCGGCCTCGCAGGTTCCGCGGATCCACGCTGATAACGACAAAGACCAACTCGTGACCGCGCCGGCCCTTCGATTCCCCAGGATTCCGGGCGTCAACATCGTGAAGACGGCGTATGCACCGCGCCGTCTGGACCTAAGCAGTGAGCCGCCCAAGGGCGGTGAAGCTTTCCCGGCGCTGGTTCCGCAAGTGGATGCGGACGGAAACGAGACGTCAGGCATCCGGTTGCCGGAATTGCGGGTCCCGCTGGCGACCTATATGGGCTGGAATCTACGGAGTCCTTCCGTGGGCGCTCCGACGGAACAGTTTCCGCTCATCGGTTCGATGGTGGCGTTCCCCAAAACCAGGGCGGAGCGCGAGAAGTCGGGCGATCCCCGGCTTTCGATTGAAGAACGGTATCCGAGCCAGCAGGAGTATCTGTCGAAGATCGAGGCGGCAGCGCGGGATCTGGCGAAGCAGCGGTTTTTGCTGGAGGCGGACATTCCACAGGTTGTCGCACGGGCCAAGCAGCGGTGGGAACAACTGGCTGCGCGCTGACTGTTAACATCGAGGTTCATGCATCCTCAGCAAGAACTTCCTAAAGCGCCGATTGCCGGCGTCAAGCATCTGGTGGTGGTGGGCTCCGGCAAAGGCGGGGTCGGCAAGACCACGGTCTCCGTGAACCTGGCGATCGCTCTGGCGAGACTCGGGCGAAAAGTAGGTCTGCTGGACGCGGACGTCTACGGTCCCAACGTGCCCCTGATGATGGGCACCCGCGAGACGCCGATGGGGAGCGCCGAGCGGATCCGGCCCATCGAAAAATACGGCGTGAAGATCATGTCGATGGGACTTCTGAATCCCGGCGACAAACCGCTGGTCTGGCGAGGACCGATGCTGCACAACGTGATGCAGCAGTTTCTGCGCAACGTCGAGTGGGGCGAGCTGGACTACCTGATCATCGATCTGCCGCCGGGCACGGGCGACGTGTCGCTGTCCCTGGTCCAGAACGCGCTGATTTCGGGCGCGGTGGTAGTGACCACGCCATCCGACGTATCGCTCGAAGACGCGCGTAAAGCGGTCAACATGTTCGCGCAGGTGCGTGTGCCGATTCTCGGCATGGTGGAGAACATGAGTTTCCT
>DATIRX010000593.1:0-3450 GCA_035469225.1 Bryobacteraceae bacterium | reverse complement strand
ATTCCCTTGTGGCCACGGGAGAACTCTGCTTCGATCATACGGCCAGGGCCGCTCTTACGCGCTCGTACGTCGCATCGATGGTTTCCGGCAGCACGCGCGTTTCGGCCACCGTGGTCATGAAGTTGGCGTCCCCGGTCCAGCGCGGCAGCGCATGCATGTGGATGTGGCCCGGAACGCCGGCGCCCGCCGAGTCGCCCAGGTTCATTCCGATATTGAGCCCGTCAGGTTTGTAGAGACCCCTGAGAGCCTTTTCGGCGCGCGCCGTCAGCCGCATCATTTCTTCGAGCGTTTCGATGGGCGCATCCGCCAGCGTCGCGACATGCTGGTACGGCGCGATCATCAGATGACCGCTGGTGTAGGGGTACAAATTCAGGATCAGGAAATTGCGTTCGGCGCGCTGCACGACGTAGTGCGCGCGATCGTCCGCCGAAGCCGCTGCAGCGCAAAAGATGCACGCGTTTCCGGGAGCCCCCGCGGTGGAGACGTAGCGGTACCGCCACGGGGTCCACAGACGATCCATGATGAAGTTCTAGCTCGGCGTTCCGCTCGACCCGCTCTCGCCGTTCACCAGGTCTTTCAGCTCCTTGCTCGGCTTGAAATACGGAATTCGCTTGGCCGGCACGTCCACCCGCGCGCCTGTTTTTGGATTTCGTCCCACCCGCGGTTGCCGCTGGCGGGTTCGAAAGCTGCCAAATCCCCGGATCTCGATTTTGTCCCCCCCTCGCAAGGCCTTGACGACGCTGTCAAAAATGGCCTCGACGATCACCTCCGAGTCTTTGCGCGTCATTTCCACAACGCGCGAAACCTCCTCGATCAATTCAGCCTTGGTCATGTCCTACCGGCTTTCCCCTTTTCCTCTTAGGTTGATAACTTCTTCGATGGTCATCGTCGCAGCCGCGGCCTGGCGCTGATAATCCTCCAGGCGCGTCCGCTCCTCGTCTTCCGCTACGGCGCGCAAGCTCAATCCGATCTTCTTTTCGGCTTCATTCATTTTGATGATTTTGAAATCGTACTCATCCCCGATGGGCAAAGGCGTATCGCCCGCGTCCCCCCGGTCCGGCATGGCCGGTATCTCCGATTTGTGACACAACGCCTCCACGCCCGGGGCCAGCTCTACGAACACTCCAAACTGCGCTCCCCGGCACACCCGTCCCCGCACCAGATCTCCGACTTCATGCGACCGGAAGAAACTCTCCCAGGAATCCGGCTGCAGCTGCTTCACGCCCAGCGAGAGCCGCCGGTTGGGCGCGTCGATGTTCAGAATGACCGCCTGCATCACCTGGCCCTTTTTCACCGCTTCGGAAGGATGCTTGACGTGCTTGGTCCAGGATAGATCGGAAACGTGCACCAGGCCGTCCACGCCGTCCTCAATCTCCAGAAAGGCCCCGAAATCGGTGAGCTTTCTGACCCGGCCCTCAACCACGCTGCCGATGCTGTAACGGTCCGCCACGGTGGTCCAGGGATCCGCTTCCAGCTGCTTTATCCCTAGAGACACGCGGCGATCCTTTTGTTTCACTTCCAGAACCACTGCTTCCACCTGATCGCCCACCTTCACCACCTTGGTGGGATGCTTCATGCGGCGGCTCCAGGTCATTTCCGAGATATGGATCAAGCCCTCCACGCCCGGCTCGATTTCGACAAAGGCGCCATAGTCGGTGGTGGTCATCACCCGTCCGATCACGCGGCATCCCGGCGGATAGCGCTCGATCAGCGACTCCCACGGATCCGGCCTCAGCTGCCGGATGCCCAGAGAAATCCGCTCTTTCTCGCGGTCGAATTTCAAAACCTTGACGGTGATCTCTTCTCCCACATGCACCACGGCCGAGGGATGCCCCACGCGCCCATGCGACATATCGCTGACGTGCAGCAAGCCGTCGATGCCGCCCAGATCCACGAAGGCGCCGTACTCGGTCAGATTTTTCACTACGCCCGGCACCACCGCGCCCTCGAACAGATGTTCCAGCGCGTTGGCCTTGCGCGCTTTCAGATCTTCTTCCAGGGCCAGTTTGCGCGAAACCACCACGTTGCCCCGGCGCCGGTTCAGCTTGATCACCTTGACCGGGATGTCCTGGCCCACCAGCGAATCCAGATCCTGCGAGGGGCGCACATCCACCTGCGATCCCGGCATGAACGCGGGGACGCCTACGTCCACCATCAATCCGCCCTTGGTGCGTTCGGTCACGTGGCCCGAGATCAGCAGCTGCTCCCGCGTGGCTCGTTCCAGCGTGTCCCAAATCCGCAGGCGCGCGGCCTTGGAATAGGAGAGCAACACAAAGCCCTCCGGCTGCGGCCCGCTACGATCGATCATCACGTCGATGCTGTCGCCCGCCTTGATGGCAACCGAGCCATCCGGCTGGCGCAACTGCTCGATGGGGACAACGCCTTCCAGCTTGTAGCCCACGTCGACGATCACTTCGGTAGGGGTAACTTTTACAACGTGCCCCTGGAGCAACTCGCCTTCTGAGGGCGGTGCTAGATGGCTGTAGTCCTCGATGAGATGTTCGAGATCGTCTTCCGGGGGGAAGCCGACTTCAAGATCCCGCTCATCCGCTCCGTTTTCCATCGCCAGGTTTTCCGACAAACCGTTGATAGCTCAGTACTTCAGAACTATAGCCGACGTGGCTGGCCTTGTCAACTTAGCTCGGGTTCAGGTAGTGGGTCAGTTTGAGCATCAATAAATATCTGCCGTTCGGCGGATTCGGTCCTTTACAAGTTGGAGTAGAATAGTAATGCCCGATCTAAAGCAGCGACAACCTGCAGGCGTTACCTTGCACACCTTTTCTTCGAGCGGAGAAGAGGCCTTGTGCTTACAGGCAAGAAATTCAAATTGGAACGCCCCACCCTTGCTATTAATGGCGTGGAGAGCAACGGCAAACGCCAAACAGTATATATTCCCGCTGAAGCCATCATCACGGTAGTCTCGGGGCCAACAAGCGCCGGGGACCGCATGGTTGACGTGCTCTGGGACGGCAGGTCCTTCACCTTGTTCGAAATCGACGTGAACGTGCGCGGAACAGAAGTTCTGGACGAGAGCGCCAGCGCCTAGGACGCATGCCGGCGCGGAATTCCTGATCGACCGTGAATCTATGCCCAGGCGGACCGGCTCCGCATCTTGTTCCCGCGCACAGCCAGGTCGATAGCGAACATTTCGATCGGGCGGTCCTCACGCTGAGGGTCTCCAGGTCTGGTTAATCCTCAATCTGCCGCATCAGGCGTTCCACCTGGCGGACATACTGAGGGTAGGGATTGTAAGTGAACAGCTTCTCCTTCAGGGTCTTGCCCTTGTAGGGCGGCCCGTCTGCGAGTTGCGTGGTAACGAACTCAATGCCCGCCGGCACCGAGGGGAAACCGCTTTGCGCCGAATCCCAGCCCCAGCGGTTATTCATCCGCTCGAACGCTCCGCAGGTGCTTTCGACCAGGGAAATCGCCGGAAGAATCCGGTAATCCAGG
>DATIRX010000592.1:0-7104 GCA_035469225.1 Bryobacteraceae bacterium | reverse complement strand
GACGGCAAGCCGGACTTTACCGGAATCTGGCGGAACACACTGCCGGCGCGGCTGGGTGAATTCGGCGATCGTGTGCCCGTGCGCGACCCGAACGCCCCCATCACCGGGCTTGAGCTGTTCAGCGACGTCGGCACCGGCATGAAGGACGGCCTGCCGCTGCAACCCTGGGCCGCGGAGCTCAAGAAAAAGCGCATGGCGGATTTCAGCAAAGACAATCCCGACGCGCACTGCCTGCCGATGGGCAATATGCAATTCGAGACGCATCCGCAGCCGCGCAAGATGATCCAGACTCCCGGGCTCATCGTCATTCTGTATGAAGGCAACGCGGGCGTCCGGCAGATTTTTCTCGACGGCCGGCCGCTGCCCACCAACGATCCGGAGCCGTGGTGGTACGGCTACTCGATTGGCAAGTGGGATGGAGACACGCTGGTGGTGGAGACCGCCGGGTTCCGGGACGACGTCTGGCTGGATATCAACGGCAGTCCCTTGACCGGCGCCGGCAAGATGATCGAGCGGTTCCGCCGGGTGAACTTCGGGAATCTGGAGATCGAGGTTACGATCGACGATCCCAAAGCCTACACCAAGCCGTGGACGGTCACGGTGAACCAGCTGATCACGCTCGATTCGGAGATGATCGAGTTCATTTGTGCCGAGAACGAGAAAGACGTGCGGCACATGGTCGGCAAGTAGGTCCGGCCTTCAGGCCGGACGAGTCGAACATCCGGTCTGAAGGCCGGACGAGTCACGAGTCGAGGTTGCGGGCACGACAAGCACTATCTTGCGTGGCTTTCTACCGCCGTAATCTGCCTCACTGGCACCCTGACGGGAAAGCGCTATTCATCACTTGGAGACTGCATCGCAGCATTCAAGACCAGCACTGCCTGATGCGCGCCGAAATCGCCAGCGTCGTCGCCGATGCCATCCGATACACGGAACGGAACCTGCGGCACTACGATCTGCATGCCTGGGTTGTGATGAGCAACCACGTGCACTTGCTGGTACACCCGCTTGCGGAGCCTGCCTTGTTTCTCAAGATCATCAAAGCGTTCACGGCCCGGAAGGTAAACGAAGTGCGGGCCGCAGCGGCGCACTGTGGCAGCACGAGTCGTTCGATCACTGGATCCGCAGTCAGGCCGAGTTCGAGGAGACCGTGGAGTATATCGAGGCCAATCCGGTGCGTGCGGGACTGGTATCCAGACCTCGGGCCTTTCGGTGGTCGAGCGCGTTCGGTACGTCCGGCCTGAAGGCCGGACCCACTATTTGCTGATCGTGACCAGCGCCACGATGTTGAGGGCGCTTTCGGCCATCACGATGCTGTTGCCGTCGCGGGTGGTCATCATGTTGCGGACCACGCCGCCGCCGGCGGGAATCGCCCAGGTCTGAAACTTTTCGGTCTTGGGATCGAAGCGCACCAGCGTGTTGGGCTTCACGTTCGATTCGCTGTACCAGATGTCGCCATTGACCACGGTGATGCCGTAGGGCTGCGAGTCGCGCCCGCTGGGCGACGGCCATTCCTTCACCGCGCCGGTCTTGGGATCGAGACGGCCGAGATAGCCGCGGGCGTAATCGGCATAGTAGATCAGATCGTCATTGGTGATGGCGATGCGGCGCGGGCGGGCGTCGGGATTAGGCAGAGTCCATTCCTTGATCTTCATGGTGGCGGGATCGATCGCGGCGATTTTGGGAGCGGTGAACTCACAGTAATACGGCGTGCCCTTGGTGTCGACGACCATTCCGTAGGGATTTGACGGCTTGGTGGGCACGTCGACCACCTTGATTTCGCCCGTGGCGGGATTGAGCCGGCCGACCTTCTGCGAGTTCTGCACGGTGAACCAGAGAATGCCTTTCTGGTCGAACAGGGGCGTGTGGGGATCGCGGGCGTCGGCGGGCAGCTTGAACTCGGTGAACTTTTCGGTCTTCGGATCGAGCTTGCCGATGTAGCCCTTGGAATTCGCGGTGAACCAGATGTTTCCGTCCTTGTCCTCGACGAGCCCATGGGGGCCGGAGCCGGGAGTCGGCGGGCGGAACTCCTGGATCTTGCCGGTCTTGGTGTCGACACGGCCGAGCACGTTGGCGTACTGGCCGGTGTACCAGAGGTACCCGTCGCGGGTGGCCAGGGGATCATGCGGGCGCGAACCGACGGTGGGAACGGTCCATTCCTTGAAGCTGACCTTCATGGGGCCGGGAATGATCACGGCTTTGGGAACGTTGCCTTCAGGGAAGGCTTTGGTGAGGTAGTCGGTCACCGTGGCGATCTGATTCTTGGGAACGTCGGCGCCGGCGGCAACCATGCGTTCGACCAGCAGCTTCCAATCGGCCGGCGTGTGTCCGGCGCCGGTGATGAGTGAGAGTGCGTGGCAGGTTGTACAGGCCGTCTCGACAATGGTCTTCGCATCTCCGGCGGGCAGCGGGCGTTGTTTGGGCTGGCCCTGAAGAAAAGTCGCGGCGGTCAAAAGCACGAACAGAGAGCTCTTGGTCATGTCGGTATTCTATCTCCAAATAATGGGATAAGCTAAGGAGCGGCATGAGGATCAAAATGGCAGGTATCGGGCTGGCACTCCTGCTGGCCGCGGCGATGAGTGCACAGTGGCTGAACTATCCTTCGGCCGGAATCCCGCGCACGAAGGATGGCAAGCCCAATCTGGCGGCGCCCGCGCCCAAAACATCGGATGGGAAGCCGGACCTTTCGGGAGTCTGGATGGCCGACGGTCAAACCTATTTTTTCGATCTGGCGGCGGGTCTGAAGCCGGAAGACGTGATGATGCTGCCGGCGGCAAAGGCACTGCAACAGCAGCACGTGGACAACGAACACGGCGAGGATCCGCTGGGCCACTGCCTGCCGCACGGCGTTCCGCGCATCAACACCAACGGGCTGTTTCCGTTTAAGATTATCCAGACGCCCGGGCTGGTGGTGATCCTGTACGAACAGATGAACCTGTTCCGGCAGATTTTCACCGACGGCCGCACGCTGGCGAAGGACGTGAATCCCACGTGGCTGGGGTATTCGACCGGACGGTGGGAGGGCGACACGCTGGTGATCGAGACGACGGGGCTGAACGGGAAGGCCTGGCTGGACACGCAGAAGGGCCGGCCCGCGAGCGATGCCCTGCATGTGACCGAACGGTTCCGGCGGAAGAATTTTGGAACGCTGGAGGTGGTGGCCACCATCGACGATCCGAAAATGTTCGCCAAACCGTGGACGACGACGACCCAAACGATGAATCTGCAGCTGGGGACGGACATTCTGGAATTCATCTGCAATGAGAATGAAAAAGACATGCCGCACATGGTGCTGGGCAAGTAAGACTGCATCGGGCCATGGATGGAGGGGAAATAAGACTATGCAGAATATGATCCGCAGTTTGTCTCTTTTTGCGGCCGGGATTGGCGTGGGAGTATTTCTCATGCAGCCGGGCGCCGCGCAGCAGGCTCCCAATCCGGGGCTGAGGCTGAATCACGTCGGAATCTATGCCAAAGATTACGACGAGTCGATGCGCTTTTACACCCAGACGGTCGGGCTGCGGGAAGCGTTCACCATCAAGGACGCCAACGGCAAACCGACGCTGACGTATCTGCAGATCAACAAGGACACGTTCCTGGAGCTTGCTCCCGCGACGGCGGAGCGGCCCGCGGGACTGAGCCACGTGGGCATCTGGCCGGAGGATCTGAATAAGACCGTCGCATCGCTGCGGCAGCACGGGGTCAAAGTGGATGATCCGCGAACCGGGGCCACCAGGACGAGCATTACGAACGCGACGGATCCCAATGGAGTGCGGCTGGAACTGCTGGACTTCCTTCCGGATTCACTTCCCAGAAAGGCGATGGACTCTTGGAAATAGGCCGGATCGCGATCATCTTGGCGCTGGCGGCCGCGAGCCTGGGCGCGCAAGGGCCGGCGTCCCGCACGCTGGACGTGTACGTGATCGACGTCGAAGGCGGCAACGCCACGCTGTTCGTCACGCCCGCGCGTGAGTCCTTACTGATCGACACCGGAAACGCCGGGGCCGCGGCGGTTCGCGATGCAGGCCGCATCATGGATGCGATCAAAGATGCCGGACTCCAGAAGATCGATCACCTGATCATCACCCATTGGCATGGCGATCACTTTGGCGGACTGGCGGAACTGGCTTCCCAGATTCCGATCGCCGAATTCATCGATCACGGGCCGAATGTCCAGCCGGGCGAAGCCGCGGACACGTTCCTGCAGAAGACCTATGCGCCGTTGTATGCCAAGGCCAAACACACCGTCGCGAAGCCGGGCGATAAGATTGCCATGACGGGAGTGGATGTGCGCGTGGTCACGTCGGCGGGCCAGACCATCAAGACACCGCTGCCAGGGGCGGGCGGCGCGAATCCATATTGCGCGGCGTTCAAGGCCGGGGACAACAACGCGGAGGATCCGCAGTCGGTGGGAGTGCACGTTACCTTTGGACGATTCCGGACTGTTCACCTGGGCGATTTGACCAAGAACAAGGAATTCGAGCTGATGTGCCCCAACAATCGCCTGGGCACGGTGGACGTGCTGCTGGGCCTGCACCACGGACAGTCCAGCTCCAATTCGGAGGTGATGGTGCACGCGCTGCGTCCGCGGGTGGCCATCATGAACGACGGTACGCGGAAGGGCGGCGATCCGGAGGTAATGAGGACGGTGCATTCCTCGCCGGGACTGGAAGATCTCTGGCAGCTTCACTTTTCGACGTTGAGCGGGCAGGAGTACACGGTGCCGGGCATGTTCATCGCGAACACGATCGATGAGCAGCCGACGGTGATGGCGATTGCTCCAGTTGCGGCGCCGCCGCCCGGGCCGGGTGCGACTCCGGCGCCGCTCCACAACGGCAAGGCGTACTGGATTAAATTATCCGCGCAGCAGGATGGGTCGTTTACGGTGACGAATGCGCGGAACGGGTTCAGCAAGGTCTACAAACGATGAAAACCTTATGGGCGGCAGCTTTTCTTGCAATGGCGGTGTGGGCGCAGCAATCCCCGCCGGATCTGGTCTTCACAAACGGGAAGATCATCACGGTGGATGAGCGCTTTACCATCGCGCAGGCGGTGGCCATCCGGGGCGGCCGCGTGCTGGCTACGGGCACCAATCAGGAGATCGGGCCGATGGCGGGGCCCAACACACGCCGGATCGACTTGAAGGGCAAGGCGGTGATTCCGGGGCTGATCGACAATCACATGCATCTGCTGCGCGCCGCCTCCACCTGGACGAAGGAGCTGCGGTGGGACGGCGTGGATTCGCGCAAGCAGGCGCTGGAGATGCTGCTGGCGCGGGTGAAGGCGGCGGGACCGGGAGAGTGGGTGTACAACATCGGCGGATGGGCCCATCAGCAATTCGCCGACGATCCCAGACCTTTCACGCGCGCGGAGCTGGATCAGATCGCGCCGAACAATCCCGTCTCTCTGCAGGAATCCTATTATCAGGTCTTCTTGAACAGCAAGGCCCTGGAGGCGCTGAAGCTGCAAGCGAACGCCCCCGACCCGCCGGAGTTCGTCAAAGGGTCGGTGGAGCGGGACGCGAACGGCAAACCCACGGGGGTGATCCGCGGCGACATCGCAGGCACGCGCGCGGTGGCGAACAAGCTTCCCAAGGTGGCGCCGGAGCAGCTGGAGGCCAGCGCCCTGGCGCTGGTCCGCGATATGAATAAGGCGGGCCTGACTGCGTTCGGCGTCCCGGGCTGCGAAGCGGATGTGCTGGCGATTTTCGAAAAATGGAAGACGCAGGAGCGGCTCAACCTGCGGACCTTCTGTTACAGCGGCGCGGCGGCCGGGAATCCCGAAGCCGTGGACCGGGCCATTCCGCAGATCGGCCGGATGAAGCTGTTCCAGGGCGACAGTTTTATCGATGAGGTTGCGTTCGGGGAGAGCGTATACTCGCCGCTGCACGACCCGATGTTCGCGCTGAAGTCCACCGCGCAAGCCGATCAGCTCGCGCAATGGCGCAAGATGGCCATGGCGATCGCCCAGGCCGGCCTTCCTCTGCACGTGCACGCGGAGCTTACCGGCACCATCGACGCGTTTCTGGATCAGGTGGAGGCGGTGAACAAGGAATACCCCATCAAGAACCTGCGGTGGGCGCTGGCTCACATCAACCAGATCAATGCCTCGCAGCTCGAGCGCATGAAGAAGCTGGGGATGTACGCGGCCGTGCATCCCTGGGCGGTGATCAACGGCGGGATCATGCACGAGAGTGACACATTGAACAAAGGCTTCGGCGACGGAGCGTACGATATGCCCCCGCTGAGCACGATTCAAAACAGCGGCATCGTGTGGGGCTTGGGAAGCGACGGAACCGCGGCCAATCAGATTCTGCCGTTCACGACGCTGTATTTCGCCGTCACGGGAAAGATGGCGGGCGGCACGAAGGTGATCCGCCAGACCATCAGCCGGGAGGACGCCCTGATCGCGCACACCCGCAAGAACGCGTACTTCATTTTTCAAGAGAACAACCTGGGCGCGATCCAGCCGGGCAAGCTGGCCGACCTGGTGGTGCTCGACCGCGACTACCTGACGATTCCCGCGGATCAGATCAAAGACATCAAACCGGTGATGACCGTGGTCGGCGGCAGAATCGTTTTCGAAGCTTCCCGATAGCGCCCGGCGCAGAAACCGCGCCCCTATTCCCGAGACTTTTGCCACGGAAGGCCAGGCCCATCCAAGCCCATCCAAGCCTTGACAAGGGTTCCTCCCAGGTATAGAATCCTACCGATCGACAGGTTTGCAAGGTGGGTTCCTTGTATTTGCCATAAAGGCATCCATTTGGTTTTTTCAGCTGGGATTGCGGTAGATAACCAGGTCAAAAGGGGGTTGGGGGATGAACAAAAGCAGGATCTTTACGTGTTTGGGATGGTTGGTATTTGTGCTGTTGCCATCGCCTGGCTCAGCCCAGAGTTCGATCGGCGGCGTGGTAAGAGACAGCAGCGGGGCCGTCATGCCTGGCGTAACCGTAGAAGCTGCGAGCCCGGTGCTGATCGAGAGGTCCCGCGCAGTCACAACGGACGGATCGGGCCGCTATACCATCGTCGACTTAAGACCGGGCGAGTACACCATCACGGCCACGGCACCGGGATTCAAGACTTACCGGCAGGCGCGCATCGACGT
>DATIRX010000591.1:0-2310 GCA_035469225.1 Bryobacteraceae bacterium | reverse complement strand
ACCCATGGAAAGATCGTTCACATCCAGCAGCGCCTTGCCTCCGGTGTCCGCCCCGAGCGTCCAGAGCGTGTCCTGGGACCTCTGGATATTCGTCATCGCCGTCATGGCCGCCGCTCCGGTGTACATCGCCTGGCCGCCCGGCGATCCTCTGCTCGCATCGCCGAGAGGAGACGATGCAGTAAGGCCGCGAGCGTCGATCGGCCAGAATGCGACCCCTGCGCGAATGGCTGCGTTGATGGTGGCGTGCAGCTGAGCCTGATTGTTATTCCCGTTCAGCCGCAGTCCGCTGGCGAAGTAGATCAGCGACTTCTTCTCGTTTAGCCGGCCGAGCATCGTGGCGGCGGTCTGCAGGGCGGAAAGCTCGCGATCGGTGAAGAAGAGATTGAATTCCGCGTCATTCTGTCCGAAGGCCGCGCCCGTATCCGCCTGATTATCCGTGCTGGAGGCGTTCTCATCCTCGCCGACGGCCAGGGTTTCGATGATGCTCAACAGGCGGGCCCGGTCTTCGGTGAAATCCTGCAGGACCTGAACGGATCCGCTCGAAAACACCATGATCGCCATGAGATCCGCCGGCGTCATCTGCGTTTGCACGAACTTTTGGGCCGCGGCCAACGCCCGCAGCTGGTCCGGAATCGGCATGGAGGTCATGTCGAAATACAGCGCCAGAAGCCTCTTGTCCCGATACTTGATGTCCCCCGGTGTCGCGGGCGCGATCACGGTTTTCGGAAGCTTCGGCAGAGGATCCACAGGCCCGATGGTGTTTGCAGGCAGAGGATCGGAGGGAGCTTCCGGCAGCTTCTGATATTCGAAAATTGCGATGGTTTGCGCCACGCCGTCTTCGGTCACGATGAAATCTTTGGCCGTCAGCCCTTCCACCGGAAGGCCGTTCTTGCCTTTAACCCCCACCGTCTCCAGCACCAGTTGCGAACTGGTGCGGAAGATGACCTGGTCGGCGGGGCCCGCCGGAGTGCCGGGCGGGGCCTGCGTAGGAGCTTGCTGCGCGCCCGCAATCAAAGTCAGGAGTAGACAGCTGGTCAGGAGCCGGCGCGTCATTAGAACCTCAATCGAAACGTGGTCTGAAAACTTCGCATGGAGTTGGCGTTGTTCGGCAGTCCGAACTGCGCGCTTGAGATTAAAGTAACCCAATTGGGAAATGTCGGGTGATTCAGTACATTGGCGGAGTCGATTTGTAATGTGCCGCTGAAGCGGTCGCTGAGACGGAACGTGCGGGCCATGGATGCATTGAAGGAAAACTGCCGCGGACCGGTGATCGTATTTCTCCCGGCATTTCCCCAATGGCCGGAGGCCGGAGCGGCATACGCCGCCGGATTCAGAAACAATCCCGAAGGAGCGTCGTAAAGCGGCGCGCCGGTGTAATCCGGCCGGATGGGTCCGCTCACGCCCGTGCCTTGCACGATGCCCTGGTAAGACGGCGTTAGAGGCAATCCGGTGGCGGCGTTAACTTGTGTGGATACAGTCCACTCCTTCAGGAGAGCGCCTCTCCATCCGCCCAGCAGCGATCCGCCGCGTAGCCCCATTCCTGTGGTGTACGCCATGGTGTACGACAGGACGTGCCTTTGGTCGAAATTCGAGCGGCCGCGTTCCCCGCGCAGGTTGAGCCAGTCCTGGGCGATGAGTCCTCCACCCTGCCCCCCTCCGCCTAAAGAAGCATCATCGATCGATTTCGCAAACGTGTATTGAAGCTCCGCGGTGAGGCCGCTGCGCAACCGGCGGCGCAATTGCATGATGCCTGCGTGCCGGATCGAATCCCCGTTGGAGGTCAGATAAGTGAACCCCGAGGGACACGCCGGGCAGGGATTGATCGCCCCGGTGGGGTAAGTATTCGGCAGGAACCGCTGCTGGGAGCGCGTGCCCTTGGTGCCCATGTAGGTCGCGACCATTTGCAGGGCGAAGGGCAGGTCCCGCTGCACGGAAGTTTGCCAGGTCTGGATGTATCCGACGCGGAAATCCGGATCGATCGCGCACGTGTTCGCGGTGATGTTGGGAGAGCCGATAAAACCGTTTGCCAGCGTGAGACGCGTTCCAGGACCATTCTGGACGCGCAAGCTTTTCGAGAGCGGCGATTGCTGCGCCATCTGCGTCGCGATGGCCTGGTAAACCGACGTGTCGTAATAGACGCCGTAACTGGCGCGCACCACCATCGAAGAAGCGGAGAACGGGCGCCAGGACAGGGCGATTCTGGGGGCGATATTGTTTCGATCCGGGTGAACCAGCGACGCAGGATAGCTCTGCTGCGTGAGCGGTCCCGTGGGACTCATGCCGAGCACCGGCGCAACGCCGGTAAACCCG
>DATIRX010000590.1:0-7907 GCA_035469225.1 Bryobacteraceae bacterium | reverse complement strand
ATGTGGCACCTGCGGGTGCACGATTTCGCGGCGATTGTGACCATGGACACGCACGGAAATAGTCTGCACGCGGCGGTGGAACGGGAGACCGCGGCGCACCTGGAAGACATCGCGGCCGCAAGTGAACACAAGTAAGCGCGAAATCTAGCGGGCGAGCCGCCGCCGCTCCGCAAGATCGGCCATCGTAGCTGTACTCCAGATAGGACTGCGCAATCGCGTTGGCGGCGTCCGCGGCCAGTTGCGGATCGTCCGAGCGGTAGCTGATCAGCATCAGGTAGGTGTTGGGCGGGCGCGTGACCCTCAGGCGCTTGAGCACAATCGGCGCGGCTTCCCCGCGCGCGGATTCCGCCGCCGATTGTCCTTCTCTCTGCCGCAGCTTGTAGCGCTCTTCCACCGGGCGCAGCACGCCGTCGGACTGCACCAGCTTCATTTGCGTCGACAAGAACTGATCCGCGTCGTTCACCGCGGTGAGCGCAGCCTCCGGTCCCACCACGCCGGGCGGCGTTCGCCGGTCCACATCCACCGTGGTGGTCGCTTCGTAGATGGGCGTCAGCCGCGCCGAAATAATCACGGTGGCGACGGCCGCGGCGGCACAGAACCCCAGAATCCTCCAGCGCTGCCGCTTGACGATCCACAGATACTGCGAGATCGGAATGCGAGCTTCTTCCGGATCCGGTGCCGCCAGGCTTTCCAGCAGCGCCGGCAGGCGCTCGGCGTCGCCTGGATTCAGGTGCCGGTTCGTATGGGGATTCACGAAAGGAGTCATGACAATTTCACCGGTTCACGCCCAAAATCACCGCGCCTGAAGCGGTTCCCGCCGCAAACGACACGACTCTTTCGATTACGCTGGCGGTGACGCGCCCGCTGCGATTATCGGGAATGTAGAAAATATCTCCGGCCGTCAGTTCCACGTCGGGCGCTTTGCGCTCCAGGATCTTACGCAGCTCGACAGCGATGGCCAGCCTGCCGCCATCGGCCGGCCGGTAGATGTAAGCCTGTTTGGTGGAGAACGGGGCTAAGCCTTCGGCCAGCGCCAGCGCCTTCAGCACCGAGGTGCCGCCCGATTCGCCGACCGGAAATGCACCGGGTCTCTTGACGTTGCCCACCACGAAGACCCGTCCGACCTCGGGCACCCGGACGTCTTCGCCGCCGTCCAGAATCAGATTGGCCGCCGGGTCGGCCGTCTCGATCAGATCCTTCACTGCAATCCTGCGCGTGACCGGCGTGGTGTCCGGTCCGGTCCCCGTTCGCGTCACCAGGATATCCGCGCCGGCTTCCGCGCTCAGCCCTTCGGCGCGGGTTAATGCTTCGAGCAGAGTCACCGGAGCGGTGGCCTCAAACGTCAATGGATGGCGCACTGCTCCCGCCACCCGAATCGGCCGCGCCGCGTACTCCGCGATGGTCACCACCACGGAAGGCTCCACCAGGATTCGTTCTTCCGCAAGGGCTGCTGCGACACGCTGCTCGAGTTCCGCCGGAACGGCTCCACGCGCTTTGATCGTACGCGTCAGCATGGGCAGCCGGATAAATCCGTCCGCGCTCACTCGCACCGAGCGCGACAGCTCCGGCGCGCCATAGACCGATATCGCCAGCAGGTCGCCCGCGGCCAGGGGTCGCGCCGGCAAGTTCGCCCCCAGCTCGGTCGAAGCCGCCGGCGGACGGGTCTGTGCCGCTGCGGGCACCGCAGCCGCCAGACAGAATCCGCAAAAAACAATTCCTACCGCGCGCAGGGCCATCTTATACCGCCTTCTTCCAAACGGGTCCGATCACCGTCCGGTCCAGTTCCACGGCCATGGAGCGTTGCAGCAACTCCACCCCGATGACTAAACGCAGCGCGTCTTTGGTCCGCAGCAGCGTGCCTTCCAGTCCGCGCAGAGGACCGCGCTCCACGCGCACGCGGTCGCCGGCTTTCAGGTACGGCCATGGCGCCCAGCGCTGTTTCGATTCCATCACCAGCCGGATCCCGGCGATCTCAGAATCTTCGAGCGGCGCCGGCCTGCCCCCGAATCCCACGATTTTGGCGACTCCCGGCGTATCCGTTACCTGAGTTCGCTGCGCCAGGGGGAACTGGCATAGGACGTACCCCGCAAAGACCGGCAGATCGATTTCCTTCACGCGGTCGGACCACTGCCTCGGGCTGCGATACAAGGGCACCAGTGTTTCCAGTCCCTTCGAGCGCAGCGCGCGCGCCGTTTGCTGCTCGTGCTGATAACGCACCGCCAACGCATACCACCGGGTTTGTTCATGTATGCCTTGGGAGCTTGTGAATTCAGACACAGCTGACGCCTTGTGAGTCCCACGGATGCTTCCTTCAGGATGCGGAAGGAATTTCGCGGCTACGACAATTCGTGGAAAGCTGAGGGGAATAGTCTCGGAGAGAATGTGGAAATCCAGGCGGGAGTTATCGCCAGAACTGATACCATTTCGGCACCGAGAATTCCGCCCCGGACGCCGGAATGTGCATCGTTCCTCCGGACAGCGCCGCGCCCGGATTGGTCACGCACAGGGCCTCGGCCAGCGGCTCGCCGTAATGCTTCCGGAGCCAGGCGCGCGCTTCATCCATCACCGGCGGACGACGCTGGCAGTCGTGGCCGTCGCTGGCGACCACGTGCACCAGGCGCCCGTCCAGCAATTCCCGCGAGAACTCCTGCGCGCGGCGGCCGAAGCCGCCCGTCAGACTCTGCGCAGTCACTTGCACCCGCGCGCCTTCCTCCACCCAGCGGGCGATCTGCTCGCTGCGCTGCCGCAACAGGCCGTTCCGCTCCGGATGGGTGATGATCGGCGTCATCCCGCAGTCTCGCAGCCGCGCAAAGATTTCGTCGGTGTTCTTGAAGATGAGCAGCTCGGAGAACTCCACCAGCAAATAGTTCTTTTGGTGGATGGTGTATTTCCGGGGATGCTCCATGGCGTCCTGAATATTTTCGAAACTGAGATGGAAATCGCAGCCGGTATAGAGCCGCACCGCTCCGCCCGCGGCTTTCTGAACACTTGCCAGCCGCTCGGCGATCTGCTCGGGCTCGAAACGAAAGGTGAGGTTGGCGTGCGGCGTGGCCACCAGGTCCGTGGTGCCGTGCTCGGCCGCCATGCGCACCATGCCGACCGATTCTTCCAGCGTCCGCGCGCCGTCGTCCAGTCCGAACAGCACGTGGCTATGAATATCAATCAAACCTCAATGTTAGCGTTGCTCAGGGCTCCGCTAGGCGTTGTACACTCCGGCCGCGGCCGCCATCGCCTTGAGGATTACGAACAGAACCCACGGGACTCCGATGCCCGCCAACGCTTTTCCGAAGCTGATTTTGCGCGCGGCGCTGGAGACTCCGATGGCCAGCAGCACCATGATCCACAGCGAGAATAGATCGATCGACGATCCTACCGCGCGCAACGCTGCCGGCGTATCCGGGCTCAGGAACGCGCCCACGTTGAACATCAGAGGATTCTGCAAATTAAACTCTTCCGGATCCTTTAGAAACAGCACCACCATGGACAGAGCTGTCTGTATCAGGAGCGGAAGAAATCCATAGGCGACGATCGCCATCATGCGTTTCAATCCGACCCCGGCACTCATAATCGTGTCAAAAAGGAACAGCAGAATCACGGCCACGATGAAAACGTAGACCAAAGTTCCCACCGCTGAGCCTCCGTAGCCCAGGTATTGATAGAAGCGGGCTCCGACCGTAATGGCCCGCTGGCGCTGCTCGGGCGTCATGTTCTGTCCGTTCGGGGTTCGCTCCAGGGTTTGCCGTATCACAGACTCCCATCCGACACGCTGGGTGAAGGCATTCAAATATACGGTGCCCAGAATCGCAGAGAGGATCACCGGAACCCACCATCGGGGCCGGCGCGCGATATCGGCAAAAGTCTTGCCGGGAGAAAAGAAGATGCCTGCGAGCCGTCCGGCCTCGCTCATGGGGGGCGGCCCCGGCTCCGATGCAAGAGGCGGCGGCGCCGGCGCAGGTTCAGGAGTCATTGAGACAGTCTATTCCCGGGCCCGTCGGAAAACAATGCCGGCGAGGCCGGCTGGAAGAGTCCTAATCTCCGAAGAGATACGAGCAAATGCTGCAGATGCAGTTCTCGACGTACTGGCGGGGTTTCTCTTGCGCGGCCACTAGCCCGACTCCTGCCACCAGAAGCACAATCAGGACTTTCGAGGCAGTCTTCATGATGCAGTCACCTCCAGAAACAACAAAATATTATCACAGCGATCATCCGTGGGGAACCATCTCCTAATTTTATAGTTGACACACCACGCCAGCTGGGAGTATTCTGATCTCCGATCAGTATTAATTCCTTAGTTCAGAAGGAGCATCTTTGGCTCGCAAGAAATCCCAAGACCTCACCGAAGCCGAGCTTCGGCTGATGGACGTGATCTGGCGCAAGGGGTCGGCAACCGTGGCCGAGGTCGCGGAAGGTCTGCCGAAAGAGCTCGGCCTGGCCTATAACACCGTGCTTACGACCCTGCGCATTCTTGAGGACAAAGGGTATCTGCGGCATACCAAGCCGAATGAGGGCCGGGCGTTCCTGTACCACCCCGTGGTGGGACAGAAGGAGGCCAGCCGCAACGCGGTACGGCGTCTGTTGAGCAGGTTCTTTAGCGATTCCCCCGAAGAATTGGTCCTCAATCTTCTGGCGGACGAGGAATTGAGCGAACAAGAATTGAAGCGGATTCGTAAATTAATCGCGGAGGAGCGGGCGAAATGAGCCAGAACATCCTTGGTACCGTTTTTGCGTCCTTGCTGAATAGTCTGTGGCAAAGCGCTGCGATTGCGCTGTTAGTCTGGGTGGCCCTCCGGTTCCTGCCGCGCATGGGCGTCAAAATCAATGCCGCCACGCGCTGCGCTGCCTGGTGGGCGGTGCTCGCGGCGATTCTGATTCTTCCATTGGCGCCGCCGCGCGCGAAGGTGATTTCGCAGCCGATGCCGGAACCATCGCCGGTACTCGCGACCCCGCTGGAAACAACGGTCGTAACGGCAACAGAAGTACCCCCGACGCTTCCCCCAGCGTCTTCCCACACCGCCGGACCCCTTCAGATCACAGCCGGCGCAGGACTACTGACCGCTCTCGCGATATGGGCCGCGTTTTCCCTGCTCCGCCTGGCGCAGATGGTCCGCAGTTACCGTTATCTGCGCGGCATCACGCGGCGGAGCCATGCCGTCACAGCGGAGTGGCGGGTCAATTTCGACTACTGGGTTCTGGCGTGCGGCATCGACCGCCCCATACGATTGCTGGTTTCCAATGAAATCGTTTCCCCCATGGCGGTGGGATTCCGTAAACCTGCCGTGATCGTGCCGGGGACGCTGCTCAGCGAATTCTCCGTGGCCGAAATGGATCACGTGATTCTGCACGAGCTGGCCCACATCGCGCGGCGGGACGATTGGACCAATCTGTTTGCGCGCGTGATCGGCGCCCTGCTCCCGATTCATCCCGTGGCCGTCTGGGTGGTGAAGCGCATTGAAATGGACCGTGAGATCGCCTGCGACGATTGGGTGGTAGCGGTGACCGGCGAAGCTCGTCCGTATGCCGCCAGCCTGACGCGGCTGTTCGAGTTGTGTTCCGCGCGTCGGCGGCAATTGCTGGCGACCGGCATGGCGGATCGCGCCTCGCACCTGGGCGAGCGGATCGAAGCACTCCTCCGCAGCGGCCGGGACTTCGCTCCGCGCGTATCGCTCGCCAGCCTGGCATTGGGTGCGGCAATTCTATTGGGACTCGTGCTGATGGGCGCGCAGGCTCCGCATTGGATCGCGTACGCGCAGGAGCCGGCATTTGTTCCGCAGCCTCCGGTTGCTCCGGTCGCACCACGGCCTCCGGTTCCGCTTGTTGCGCAAGTTCCGCCGGCCGCCCCGGCGCCACCTCGTCCGCAAACACCGCCGACGGCGCCGCAGGCTCCCGACGCGCCGATTGAGGAACTGCAGCGCGATATAGCGAACGCTCAGCAGGAGACTCAGCAGATTCTCGAAGAGCTTCAGCGGACGCAACGCCAGTACCGAGAGCAGAGCCGTAAGCTCAACGGAAATCATCCGGATCAGGCCGCCCTGGAGGCAGAAATCCGTGCGATGGAGCAGCAAATCCGCGGACGCGAAGCCGAGATGCAGGCCGCCAAAGCCCAGGTGCAGGCGGTCGAAGCCGGCATGCGCGCACAGCAACAGGAATTGCGAGCCCAGGTCCGGCAGCGTGGTTCCGATTCCTTCCTTGCAGCTTTAGTCGCCGCCGGATACGGCGGCATCCCCGTCGATGAAATTATCGACCTGCGAAACCACGGCGTATCGGCCGATTTCCTGCGTGCGATCGGCCAGAGTGGGCTTGGGAAAGTTTCCACCAAGGAATTACTCGCGATGGCGGAGAGTGGCGTGCGGCCCGATTTCTTCCGGGCGATGCGCCAGGCTTTTCCGCAGGTAACCGTTCGCGAAATCGTGGAAGCCGCCCAAAGCGGCGTGAACCTCGACGACCTGCGCCAGGCCAGAGAATTCAGCCCCAACCTCACCTTGCCGCAAATCATCCGGCTAAAGCAGGCGGGAGTGATTTAGATGAAGACCCAGTCCAAATACTTCCTGGCCGCGCTGGCAAGCGTGGGCGTGATGGCGGCAGCCACTCTGCTGGTCCTGGTGGGAGACCCGGAAGCTCAGTGGCGCATCACTCCGGCCTTATCCACCAGCAAAGTGTTTTTCGCCATCCGGCGCACAAACGGCTTCGACAATTCGTTCAGCCGGAACATCGTGGATCTGGACAAGTTCCGCGGATTCTCCCTGGCGATGCTGGCTTCCCCGGGACCCGCGAAGTTCGAGTACGTCGCCGACTCGGGCCGCTTGATCTGCGAAGGAACGTTTTCAGTAGGAACCGGATCGGGCACCTACAAGTTCGTGCCGGATCCTGCGTTTGTCACCGCACTGCAGCAAATGGGATATGACGCGCCGGACGACGAGCAACTGTTCACCATGTTGACGATGGACATCGGCCGCGAGTTCGCCCGCGAAATCCACGACGCAGGCTTGCACGCGTCCACCGAAGACCTGGTCCAGCTGAGAGCCCACGGCGTCGATCTCAACTATATCCGTGAAACGCGCCAGGCCGGCTACCAGAACTTCTCCGCCGGCGACTACGTTCAGATGCGCGTTCATGGCGTCAGCACAACGTTCCTGCGCGATCTGAAGGCGGCCGGTTACGATCTCCACGCTGCTGAGATCTCGGATCTCAGCGTCCACGGCGTCGATTCCGGATTCGTGCGCGACCTGAAAAGCTACGGTCTGCAGCCGGCCGCAGCGGATCTGGCGCAACTGCGGATGCACGGCGTCACGGCTGAATACTTGAAGGGACTCAAGGAGGCCGGGTACGGCAACCTCCGCGTGGATGAGATTAACCAGTTACGGAATCACGGCGTCGAGCGCGAGTTTCTCCGCGAGGCCCGGCGCCTGGGATACGATTTCACTCCCGAAGAGCTAGCGCAACTGCGGGTTCACGGCGTGGACAGCCACTATCTGCGGCATCTGCAGGACACCGGCATGCGTAATCTGAGCGCGGATCAGATCGCCCAATTGCGCATCCACGGCGTGGATTAGTCTTTTTATCCCCCGATGGAATACATCGGACGCGGTGGAGGCACAAACTTCTGCGTGTTGATCTCGTGCCCGATCCACTTATCGGCCACGCAGCTTCGCACAGCCGCCACGATCTCAGCATCCGGAGCGCCCGAGCGTAGCAGCGCCTTCACATCCGTCTCGTCGATCGCGAACAGGCAGTAGCGCAGCTTGCCATCCGAAGTCAGACGCACGCGGTTGCAGTTCAGACAGAACGGCTTGCTCACCGAGGCAATGAAGCCTACGCGGCCGATGCCGTCCTTGAATCGATACTCGGTGGCCGGAGCACGCGGATCCGCGTCCGGAATCTCCTCCAGCGGCCCGATCTCGCGTTGCAGC
>DATIRX010000589.1:0-3185 GCA_035469225.1 Bryobacteraceae bacterium | reverse complement strand
AGGCTGGAACACCATTTCTTTGCCCATGCGCAAGGATTTCACGCGCTTCGTCGAGCTCTCCAACAAGGGCGCCGTCGAGCTGGGTTTCAAGGACACCGGTGCAATGTGGCGGTCGAAGTACGACATGCCGGCCGACGATTTCAACAAGGAGCTGGACCGCCTATGGGACCAGGTGCGTCCTCTGTATCTTTCGCTGCATGCCTATGTGCGCTCGAAGCTGCATGAAAAATACGGCAGCATGGTGCCCGAGAACGGGCCCATTCCCGCCCATCTGCTGGGGAATATCTGGGCCCAGGATTGGTCCAACATCTACAAGCTGGTCGCCCCCAAAGATGCCGACCCCGGCTACGACTTGACGCAAATCCTGAAGACCCGCAAGACCGAGCCCCTCCAGATGGTCAGGTACGGCGAAGGATTTTTCAAGTCGCTGGGTTTCGATGCGCTGCCGGATACGTTCTGGAAGCGCAGCCTGTTCGTGAAGCCGCGGGATCGCGAAGTAGTCTGCCACGCCAGCGCCTGGGACGTGGACAACGTCAACGATCTCCGCATCAAGATGTGTATCGACATCACCGAAGAAGACTTCACCACCATTCACCACGAGCTCGGCCACAACTTCTATCAGCGCGCCTACAATACGCAACCCATGCTGTTCCGCGACAGCGCCAACGACGGCTTCCACGAAGCCATCGGCGATACCATCGCGCTGTCCGTCACGCCCGAGTATCTGGTGAAGCTCGGCCTGTTGCCCAAGGCCCCGGATGCCTCCAAGGATATCGGGCTGCTTCTGAAAAAGTCGCTCGAAAAGGTCGCGTTCCTGCCGTTCGGGCTGATGATCGATCAGTGGCGCTGGCGCGTCTTCTCAGGCGAGATCCCGCCGGATAAGTACAACGAAGCCTGGTGGCAGCTGCGCCTGAAATACCAGGGCATCGCGCCTCCCGAGCCGCGTTCGGATGAATTCTTCGATCCGGGTGCGAAATACCACGTGCCCGCCAACGTGCCCTACACGCGCTACTTCCTGGCCCATATTCTCCAGTTCCAGTTCCACCGGGCTCTGGCGGAAGCGGCCGGCTGTCCCGGCCAGTCCGGCACGCCTCTCAATCGCTGCTCGATTTACGAGAGCAAGGAAGCCGGTAAGAAACTCAACACCATGCTCGCCATGGGATTGAGCAAGCCCTGGCAGGATGCCCTCCAGGAAATCACCGGCAAGCGTGAAATGGACGCCACCGCGATTCGCGACTATTTCGCGCCGCTCCAGAAATGGCTGGACCAGCAGAACCAGGGCAAACCCGTCGGCTGGTAGCTTATACAGCCATCCGTTTGCTAAGTTCGCGCAACTGAGAAGCCCCGTCGCCCTGAAACGCGCTGCCGTGCATGCATGCCAGCAGTTTAGGATGCAACGACGCGAGCCGTTCCAGGATCGCTCCAGTCCCCTTGGCGTGCGCGAAGTAATCCAGCGGACCCCGAAACTGTTCGCTCGGCCCGACGATATCGTCTTGGGTGACCGGCGGAGGATTCGACCCGCCCTGCGTGAACAGATCGCCGCAGAAAAGAGTCCCGGTGGTGTGGTCATAGAGCACGCCGCAATCCCATCCGTGCGGCACGTGGGGCGTGTAGATCCACTCCAGCCGGTGCGACCCCGTCGAGAACTGCTCTCCATCCGCCAGACCGCGCCCGGGCCGATCGGCGACGTCGTTCACCGAAACCATGGCGCCGATGTCGCTCGAAAACGGCGCAGCCTGCGGTGCAATCGCCAGAAAGTCGTTTAACGCGCCCGATTCGTCCGCCTCGAAGTGCGAAAACCCCACGTGCCGCAGCTTCTCCGCCGGAATCACCGCCGAAACCGCCTCGCGAACCAGCGGGAACATCCGCCGAAGCCCGGAATGAAAAAGCAAGGGTTCATCGTCTACCAGCAGATATTGATTGAAGCTGAATCCCCCGGGCAGAGCAGGGATGTCCACCGGCGTGCTGATGCGATAAATCCCGCTGGCGACCTCGTCGACCCTGGTTCCTGATTGTTTGTTCGTAATCATGCCCCGGATGTGTAACGACATGCCTCGGCGTTACACTTCAAAAGTGGAATTAGTAGACGAAGAGGAGTTGTGCCGCACCATGGCCCCGCGGATCCGGATGTATGGGCTGCGCCATCTGCGCGACGAGCAGGCGGCGGCTGATCTGGTGCAGCAGGTGCTGATGACCGTCATCGAGAGTATTCGCGCCGGAAAACTGCGCGACCCCCAGAAGATCGAGTCTTTCATCCTGGGTACCTGCCGGATGATGGTGCTCGACATCCGCCGGGGAAGTTCGCGCCGGGAGCGGCTTCTGGACCAGTTTTACGTGCCCGCCATGTCGGTATCTCCCGAACCTCTGCAGGATCTGGACCAGCTTGCCGGGTGTCTGGGCCGCCTGCCGGAGCGCGAGCGCAGCGTGGTGGTGATGACGTTCTATCAGGAGCACAGCAGCGAGACCGTCGCCGGCGCGCTGGGCCTGTCCAATGAGAATGTCCGGGTCATCCGGCACCGCGCCCTGGGACGTCTGCGGAAGTGTATGACCGGGAGCCAGCCATGAGCTGCCCGCATCCCATCGATCCCGCCGTGCTGGCGGATTACTGGCTCGCGGAATTGCCCGAGGCCGAGGAAGGCCGGGTCGAAGAACACCTGTTCTCATGCGAGGAGTGCAGCCGGCAGCTTGAGTCGATCGCGCAGTTGGGCCGGGGTCTTCGCGCGCTTGCCGAGCAGGGCAATCTGCCGATGATCGTGACCCCGGATTTTCTGGATCGCCTGATCCGAAAGGGCCTCCGGACACGCCAATACTCGGTCCCTGCGGGCGGCCGCGTCGAGTGTACCGTCACGGACCAGGACGATCTTCTGATCGGCCGGATGGGGGCGGACTTACACGGCGTGGACCGGCTGGACCTGGCGATATGCGGGGTTTCCGGAGAGGAGCGCATGCGCCTTCGGGACATTCCGTTTCGCCCGGCAGACCCCGAGGTGATCCTGAACTATCCGATCGGCCTGGCCCGCCGCTCCGGTCCCGACCTTCTGATCATCAAGCTTCTGGCCGTCACCGCCCACAACGAGCGGGTGCTGGGAGAGTACACCTTCAACCATACGCCAAGCGCGTAATGTCACAATAAAAAGATCCATGACAGGGTCGCAGATCCGCCAGAAGTTCCTCGATTATTTTGC
>DATIRX010000588.1:0-1562 GCA_035469225.1 Bryobacteraceae bacterium | reverse complement strand
GCGATTGCCGTCGATGCGACGGGCGCGGCGTACGTTGTAGGCGTCACCAACTCGACCAATTTTCCCGTGACCAGCGGAGCGTTCCAAACCGCGTTCACCGGCGTACAGGATGCCTTCGCGACCAAGCTTAGTCCCGCAGGGGCCGTGGTTTACAGCACCTATCTGGGAGGATCCAGTTTCGACTGGGCCAGTGGGGCCGCCGTCGATTCCGGGGGAAACCTGTACGTGACCGGCTATACATCGTCCGCCGGATTTCCTGTCGTCGGCGGCGTGCAAACCGGATTCAATGGTTTTTACGACGCCTTCGTTTCCGAGCTTAATTCTCTGGGAAGCGGGCTTAAGTTTTCCACGTTCTATGGGGGCACCGGCGCGGACCAGTCGAATGCCATCGCCGTCGATACGACCGGGAATATATTCGCCGGCGGCCAGACCAGTTCGCTGGATCTGCAGCTGCAGGGCGCCATCCAGTCGACGAACCTGGGCGGCAGCACCGGCTGGGTCGCGAAGATCGCCGTCAGCACTGTGCCGCCACAGGTTCCCGCCGTAAACTCCGTCTCGCCGTCTTCGGGGAGCGGCAACACCGTGACCTTTACGGCTCAATACTCGCATCCGGCCGGCGCTGGCAGCCTGGTAACGGTGGCCTTGCTGTTGCACAATACGGCCTCCCTCAACTTCGCGTGCTACGTTACCTTCAATCCGGCCACGAATCTTTTCACTCTCGCCAATGACGATGCTTCCACCGGCAACGCTACCGTCGCTCCGGGGGGCGGCAGCCGGCAGAATAGCCAGTGCACGCTCAACGGGTCGGGAAGCTTCGCCAGCCTGTCAGGGATCAATCTTACGCTCACTGTTTCGCTTACCTTCCAGCCGAATTTTGCGGGCAGCAAGACGGTCTATTTATACGCCGCGGACGCCAGCACCAACACCGGATTTGTGGCGAAGGGCGTCTGGACCGTGATGCTTCCTCCGTCCGCTCCCTCGGCCGATTCGGTATCTCCCAATGCCAGCAGCGGATCCACCCAGGTCTTTACCTTCGTTTTTTCCGACACCCAGGATGCCGCGAATCTTTCCGCGGTTGCCGTCCTGTTCAATACCTCGGTGAGCTTTACGAATGCCTGCTATGTGGTCTATGACCCGAGGGACGGCACCGTGGCCCTCGTCACCGATGACGCGCTGGGATCCGGCTCCAAGCCCGTGGGCTCGTCCTCGGTGATCCAGAACAGTCAGTGTCTGGTGGGCCCAACTTCCTCCAGCATCGTCGGCCGATCGCAGGTGTTTGCCGTTTCGATCACGTTCAAGGGCGCTTTCAACGGCCTGAAGAACATCTACATGTTTGCGACGGAAGGAGCCCTGAACACCGGCTGGATCCAGCGCGGAACGTATATGGTGGCCTCGGGCGGAGTTCCCATGGTCGAGTCCGTGGTGCCTGCGGCCGGAACCGGCCCCGCCCAGCGCTTCAGCTTCACGGTGTCGGACGCGGGCGGTTCCGCAAATATCGTCGCGGTGGCCATGCTCTTCGCCGCCACATTTGACCACAACAACGCATGCAGCCTGGTCTATGA
>DATIRX010000587.1:0-6669 GCA_035469225.1 Bryobacteraceae bacterium | reverse complement strand
GAGCTCAGCGCTACTCCGCCCATATACTGGGTTACGCGCTTGGCGTCGTGCGTGGTGGCCTGCTTATACACGCCGAAAGGGCCGGGAGCGTCGGCCGGATCCTCGGTAATTCCGCCGATCACCAGCTGGACGTTCGCCCCGCTCGGGTCCTTCACCGGAGCCACCAGATACACCAGGCGGTTCGATCCCTTGCCGACGGGCTTCCCATCGGGGCCGCTGATCGTCACCCGGTCGATGAACACCGCGCGGAGGTTGCAGTCCTTGGCCGCGCCTTGGGCCGCCACGTTGGTGGTCCAGCCGGGAGGAAGATACGCCGCCAGCGCCGCATCGGAGACTTTGAGATCCAGCTGAAACCGCGTTTCGGCGCTGTATTCCTGCAGGGTCTGCGCCATACCCAGACCTGTAAACGCCACCAGCAAGAGAGCTTGTTTCATCGGGGCAATCATATCAAGCGCGGCGCTTGGCGCGCTGCCCCAATGCATCGTAGGCGGCGTACTTGTAGAGTTCGGAAAGCGTCGGATAGTTGAAGCAGATCTGGATGAACAGGTCGGCGGTGGCTTCCTGCAGCAGAGCGGTGAGTCCCACATGGATCAGCTCCGTCGCCTGCTCTCACATCACGCTTACGCCCAGCAGCCGCATGTCTTCCTCGCGAAACAGCAGTTTGAGGAAGCCGTCGCGATCGCCGATAATCTGCCCGCGCGGATTGTGTTCATAGCGTGCCCGGCCCACCACGTAGGGGGTATTCGCTTTTTGCAGCGACTCTTCCGTTTCGCCGGCCACCGAGCATTCCGGAATCGTGTAGATGCCGTACGGAAGTATCGGCGCTACCGCGGTCTTATACTTCAGGTCGAAGGCGTGGACCATGGCCACGCGCGCCTGCTCCATGGAGGTGGAAGCCAGGGCGGGGAAGCCGATCACGTCGCCCGCCGCGTAGATGTGGGGCGCCGCGGTCTGATAGTGCGCATTCACCTCGAGCTGGCCGCGCGAGCTGGGCTTGACGCCGACGGCTTCCAGATTCATGCCATCGGTGTTGCCCGACCGTCCCGCCGCGGCGAGCAGCGTGTTCACGTTCGCGGTCTTACCCGACTTGAGCTGGATGTTCAGAAGATCGCCGGCTTCGACGCCCTCGATGCTCTCGTTGAGCAGCAGGCGGATTCCCATCTTGGACATGCTGGCGGCAAGCGCATGCGAGATCTCGCCATCCAGGAATTGCAGCAGCCGGTCGCGCCCTTCCACCAGCGTGACCTCTACGCCCAGCGCCTGAAACAGGCACGCGTATTCGCAGCCGATCACGCCGCCCCCGGCGATCAGCATGGTCTTGGGAATGTCGCGGATGGTCAGGATGGTGTCGGAATCGTAGACGCGCGGGTCATGGAAGGGAAAGTTGCCGGGGCGGTGGGGCCGCGAGCCGGTCGCGATCAGGAAGAAATCGGCAGTCAAGCTGAGCGCCGCGCCACCGTCCTGTGCGACTGCGATCGTGCGCGGATCGGTGAACGAGGCAAATCCGCGGTATGGATCGACATGGTGGCGTTCCAGGTTGGCCTGAATGCGAGCGCGCTCGGTTTCGGTTACGTTCTGCTGGTGGAATAGAAAATCGCGAGCGGTCACCTGGTCGGCCAGCCCGAGTGTTACGCCGTGCAGTCCGCGCTGGCGGAATCCGGAAAGATACAGCGCCGTTTCGCGGAGAGTCTTGGAAGGAAGCGTGCCGGTGTTGGCGGCGGCCCCGCCCAAGGCCGCGGCTTTTTCCACCAGCGCAACCTTCTTGCCGAAGTACGCCGCCTGGGCCGCGCCCTTCTCGCCCGCAGGGCCAGAGCCGATCACCACCAGGTCATAGTTGCCGTCGCTCATTCCACTCATGGTCTCTCAAATCGGCGGGTTTTTGATATTCTTTGATCCATGAGAAAACGCAGGGCATTCGCCATCTGCACGATATTTGGGGCGTCGCTGTGCGTGCAGGCGCAGTGGGTGAATCACCCGACCCCTGGAGCTCCCCGTACCAAGGATGGCAAGGTAAATCTTGCCGCGCCGGCGCCGCGCATGGGCGGCAAGCCCGACCTTTCGGGAATCTGGCAGGTTGAGCCGACACCGCTGGCCGAGATGACTGCCCTTTTTGGCGATGTGGGCGCCCTGGCGGTGCCGGGAGACGATCCGCGGACATTCACCAAGTACCTGTTCAACATTCTTGCGGACGTTAAGCCCGAGGAGTCGCCGTTGCGGCCGGAGTTCGCTGAAATGTTCGGCAAGCGCGCGGAAACGATGGGATTGAATATCCCGACATCCCATTGTCTGCCTGGTGGCGTACCTTTCGGCACGCTCCTTCCCTTTCCCACTCAGATCGTCCAAACGCCGGGATTGATCGTGATGCTGCTCGAAGGAGACGGTACGTCGCGCCGGGTATACATGGACGCCCGCCAGCATCCGGTGGACCCGCAGCCATTGTGGATGGGGTACTCAGTGGGCCACTGGGAAGGCGACACTCTGGTGGTGGACACTCGCGGGTTTAACGACCAGACCTGGTTGGACGCCCTCGGCCATCCTCACAGCGAAGAGATGCGCGTGATCGAACGCTTCCATCGGCGCGATTTCGGCCACATGGACCTGCAGATCACGATCGACGATCCGAAAGTGTACACCAAGCCATTCTCGATCCGCGTTATGCATCGCCTGCTTCCCGACACCGACATCCTGGAATGGTATTGCGCGGAAAACGAGAAGGACCGAAAACATCTTTAGTTCCGTAGCGGGTTCACGATCAGCGTCTCTTTCGCCTCTACTTTGTCGAACTGCATCGGGAAGCTGGTGCCGCCATAATACGAACTCCACTGGTCTTTGTAGTGCTTCGAGAGAACGTGTCCGGATTCCCCGGTCACCAGATTCGCCTGCGATTGCTCCAGATTCGCCAGGTCCACTACCATCCGCAGGGACGGCCCAAGCCGCTGCGTGGTTTGCTTGATGCTGCTGGGGGACCCGCTCATCGGTACCGGTCCGATATTGAAATAGCTCGACACCCACAGCAATTTGCCGCCCACGGGATGATCCAGCTCCAGCCGGATCCACTGGCCGTAATCCCAGCGCGCGACGCTGGACCCTTGCATCTTTGCGCCCGCATCGACGGCGGCCGCCAGCGAGTTCACCAGCAATTCGTCGTAACTGGGAAACCAATTCGCAGGCCGCTCGCGCAAAAGCCGCTCGATCACGACCGGAGCAAGGCGCGATGCATAGTCGCTCTCCGCACCGGGCGCGGCAGCCTTGGCGACGGCGCGGCGCAGTTCGGTATCGATCAGCGAGACGACCATCGGAGCGGCGGTTTTCTGCTCCATCTGCCCGTTCCAGTTCCGTAATGATTCCGCCGCCTCACGAACCTGGGGGTTCGATCCGGGGTGCTGGTCCCAGGCCAGCACCGTTTCCCGAGCAACAAAGTGCAAATACGACGAATACACGTCCTTCTGGATGCCCAACATCTCGGCGGGCTGCCACTTGCCGCGCGAAGACAGCACGGCGCGAATTCCGCGGGCGCGGTACGGCGGCGCGAAAACTCCGCTGACCGGATAGCGATTATCGTCCGGGAAGGGATTCTGATTCGCGGATACGATTATCCCGCTCTCCGGATTGAATGTTTGCGGGAGATCGTCGTAGGGAATAGAGTCGTGCCAGTCGCAGTCATTCCTGGCTCCGTCGGCCGGGACGTCACCGCGGCAGCCCAGGCGATTCGGCAACATGCCGGCGGCGTGATAGCCGATATTGCCGGCCACATCGGCGTAAACAAAATTCTGTCCCGGGCCCGAGTAGTGGCGCAGCGCCTGATTGAACTCCTCCCAATTTGCCGCTTTGTCGAGCGCCAGGAAGGGAAATTCCACGGCGCCGGCTTCCGCCGCCATCCAGCGGAGTGAGTAGCTCTTACCGTGATCGTTCAGCATCACGGGTCCGTGAGTGGTCAGCCAGGCGTCTGCCTGGACGGGTTTCTGCCCCTTCACGCCGATCCAGTCGCGCTCCAGCGCCGCCTGTTTTGTTTGCCCCTCCACCTGATACTGCCCGGTCCGCTCGTCGATTTGTTCCCGGTACAGATCCTGGACATCGAATTCGAGATTCGTGACGCTCCAGGCAATGTTGCGGTTGTGGCCCAGAATTACGGCGGGGATCCCGGGGAGCGCCGCTCCCGTGACATCCAGGTCCCCGGCTTTCAGGTGCACCAGGTACCAGGGCGACGGGATGGACCATTCCAGGTGCGGGTCGCCCGCCAGAATCGGCTTGCCGCTGGCGGTGTGCGCGCCGGAAATCGCCCAGGCATTCGACCCGGGAGCCACTTCGGTTCCAGTGCGAGCCGGATAGAGAACGCTGACCTTCTGCGCGTCGCCCACTTCGAGCATGTGCTGCTTGCGGATTTCTTCCGGCCAGGACGTCGTCAGCGTACGATACATCTGCAGTGCGGCCAGCAGCGTATCCTGAATCCGCCAGGGCCGCGGCTGATAATTCAGCAGCGTGAATTCCAGAGGCAAACGGCCGCGATGAGTTTCCAGATAATAATTGACTCCGCGCGCATACGCCGCGAAGATGCTTCTCGCTTCGGGCGCCAGCGTTTTCATCTGTGCTTCGACAATGCGCGTCATGCGCAGGCGGCGGGATTCCCGGTCCTGATCGACCGCGGACGGACCCACCACTTCGGCCAGCTCGCCCGCGGCCAGCCGGCGGAGTGCGTCCATCTGCCACATCCGGTCCTGCGCGGTCACGTAACCTTGCAGGAAGATCGCGTCCTCCCAGGAGGCTGCTGCAATGTGCGGAACTCCCAATTCGTCTCGAACCACCGTGGCTGGTGCCGCAATGGGCGCGGCGATCTCGCCGGAGGTTTCAGGCAGACTCCGCCAGGCAAACCAATATGCGCCGCCCAGTGCGGCCACCAGTAAAACCGCTATGCTCAGATTGATCGCCCGCAACCAGGGCGTATTGAATAGCACGGCTCGATTGTAGCGGACTAAAATGTCACTCCGCTTTACCCTACTGCTGGCCATCGTCGCTCTGAACGCCTTCTTCGCGGCGGCCGAAGTGGCGCTGGTCTCCGTCCGGCGCTCCCGGCTGGAACAGCTGGCGGCTCAGGGCAACCTCTCCGCGCGCGCCGCGCTGGAGCTGCTGGCGAACCCCGAACGCCTGTTGAGCGTCACTCAAGTCGGCGTTACGCTCGCCAGCCTGGGCCTGGGGTGGGCCGGTGAGGAGACGGTTTACAACCTGATCCTGGGGGTGTTTGCGCCTCTGGTCACGCCTACGCGCGAGGTGTTTATTCACGGCCTCAGTTTTACGCTCGCGTTTCTCGCGATCAGCTACGTGCACGTGGTGATCGGCGAAGTGGTGCCCAAGAATCTGGCGCTGGACAAAGCCGACCGGCTGGCGCTGCTGGTGGCGCCCGCCCTGCTGGTGTTCAATCGCATCTCCGCGCCATTCGTGTATGTGGTGGAGCGCACGTCGGCGGGCTTGTCCCGGGCCATGGGGCTCAGGGGCCACGGAGGTGGTGGACATTCGGCCGAAGAGCTCAAGTTCATTCTGGAGTCCAGCCGCCGCGAAGGCCATCTGGAAACATTCGAAGAGGACGCGATTCAAAAGATGCTGGGGCTCAAGGATATCTATGCCCGCGAGGTGATGACCCCGCGCATCGACATCATTTCGGTCCCGGTGGACGCGAGCCTGGATGAACTCCTCAGGATTACGCTCGAACACAAGTATTCACGGGTCCCGGTGTATGAAGGCAAGCCCGAGCACATTATCGGATTCGTGCACTACAAGGACCTCATGCGTGTGTGGCGAGAGCGCAAGAATGCTGCGGATCGCCGGCAGCCTGCGGTCCCTTTCCGTTTGCGCCGCTATGTGCGCGACCTTCTGGTGGTGCCTGAAACCAAGCCTTTGAGCCAGCTGGTGGACGAATTCCGCAAGAACCACACGCATCTGGCGATGGTGGTGGACGAATTCGGGACGATCACGGGCATGGTCACGCTGGAAGATCTGCTGGAGCAGGTATTTGGCGAAATCGGCGACGAGCACGATGTCCGCCGGGCCCCTCCCGTCGCGGGCGCGTCGGTGGTCGAAGTGGATGGCGGCACCAACATTCGCGATTTAGCTTCGCAGTACGGGATCGAGCTGCCAGGCGACGCGGGTTTCGAGACCCTGGCCGGGTTTCTGTTGTTCCGCCTCGGCTATATCCCGGCGCCCGGCGACACCGTAACGAATGAGTCGCACATGTTCATCGTGCAGGAAATGGACCGCAACCGCATCGTGCGGGTGAAGATCGTCACGCAGCGGCCCACGGGAAGTCAGGTCGAAAGCAGCTAGTCATTCTTTTTGGCGGATTGGCCGGCGACCTCCGCCAGCAACTCCCGAACGGTGCGCTGGGAAACCGGATGGCGCAGATCGGGCGCGAGCTCGGCCAAGGGCGCCAGCACGAAGCGGCGCTCGGTCATGCGGGGATGGGGGATCTCCAGGTCGTCCGATTTCACCACGGCGTTCCCGTACAGCAGAATATCGATGTCGATCAGCCGCGGACCTTTGGGCGTTCGCCTCTGGCGTCCCATTTCGCGCTCGATGCGCTGGATCCGCTGGAACAGCTGCCGGGGCAACAGGTCCGATTCCACTTCGATCACCTGGTTCAGAAACCACGGCTGATCTCGAACGTCGCGCGGCTCGGTT
>DATIRX010000586.1:0-11131 GCA_035469225.1 Bryobacteraceae bacterium | reverse complement strand
GGCGCTGGACGCGATGACGGGCAAGTATCGCTGGCACTATCAGAGCGTCCATCACGATCTGTGGGATTTCGACATGCCCACGCCGCTGATTCTGTTCGATCAGGTTTATGAAGGCCAGACGCGCAAGGCCCTGGCCGCGCATTCGAAGCAAGGCTGGGTGTACATTCTGGATCGCGTGACGGGTAAGCCGATCCTGCCGGTTGAAGAAAAACCGGTCCCGCAGGAAGCGCGGCAGAAGACGTCGCCCACGCAGCCGGTTCCGGCGGGCGATCCGACAGCTCCGCAGTGCGCCGAGCCGGTGAAAGACTACCAGCGCGGGTGCATGTTTACGCCGGTCTGGAGCGATTCGAAGATCGCGCAACCGTCGGCTTCGGCGGACTGGGCTCCCGGGGCATACGATCCACGCTCGGGCTTATTGTTTTTCACGACCGGAGTATCCACGCGCAAGTTCAGCATCACGGGCCGCGTATCGGTGCCGGGCACGCGCGAGTACGGACTGATCACGGCGCTGGATTCGCGCACCAACAAGCAGGTGTGGCAGAAAGAAGTCCCGTACCTGGCGGGCTTCGGGAGCGGCGTGCTGGCGACGGCAGGCGGACTGCTTTTCCACGGCGGCAGCGACGGATTTTTCCGCGCGTACGATTCGAAAACGGGGGAGGAGCTGTGGCGATTCCAGACCGGCTTCGGAGCCGACGCGCCGGCGGCGACCTACGAGATCGACGGCGAGCAATATGTGGCCATCGCCGCGGGAGGGAGCCGGGACGGGTACAAGGAAGCTCGCGGGGATCTGGTGTGGAGCTTCAAAATCGGCGGGCGGCTGAATCCGCTGAACGGTCCGCCTGTGCCGAAACCGATCGTGACCACGGAATCGGCGCCGAATCGCGCGGCGGACCAATAGGCGGAGCATTACCGCGGTAATATAGGGCTATGGCAATCGCCCACTCAAAAGTAACCGCGCAGGGTCAAATCTCGGTACCGGCTGAGGTCCGGCGGAAGCTGGGTATTGGGCCGGGCTCGGTTTTGGAATGGGAAGAGGATGGCGAACAGATGATCGTGCGGCGTTCGGGCCGGTTCACATCGGAAGATATTCACCGAACGCTCTTCCCGAAAAAGGCACCAGCGCGGCGGACCGTGGAAGAAATGAGGGAGGGCATCCGGCGACGCGTGCGGGAGCGGCATGCGGGCGGTTGATACGAATGTCCTGGTCCGCCTCATTACGCGAGACGATGCCCGGCAAGCTGCCGCGGCGGAGAGCTTCGTGGAACGAGGGGCCTGGGTTTCCATTCTGGCGTTAGCGGAGGCAAGCTGGGTTCTGGGGACCGTGTATGAGCTGACCGCGACAGATCTTGCCACCGCGATTGACATGCTCCTGGATCACAAGGATCTGACGATGCAAGATCCCGAAGTGGTGGCTGCGGCGGTGGAACTCTTCCGGAAGAGGCCCGCTCTTGGATTTTCCGATTGTTTAATGCTGGAACTGGCCCGAAAAGCCGGCCACTTGCCACTAGGCACGTTTGACCGCAATGTCGCGAAACTGGAAGGAACCCAGAGGCTGTAACTGAGTCCGGAGAGAGGCAACGCATGAGGAAACGGATCTGCTTGCTGGTGATTTCGGCGGCCGCGCTGAGCGTGCAGGTGAAGGCTCAGGATCGCTTGCCGCCGGTTCCGGCGGACAAACAGACGGCGGCGCAGAAGAAAGCCATCGTCGATTACAAAGAACTGCGCAAGACCGACCTGACCGGCCCGCCGTGGACAGTGCTGCTGCGTGTACCGGACCTGGTGGTTCCTTCGCTGCAACTGCGGCTGCACAATCAGACGGCGAATAATCCGCTGGGCGCCAGGCTCACGGAGTTCGCCATTCTGATCGCCGCGCGCGAGTGGACCAACAACTTCGAGTGGAACGCGCACTCCAATGCAGCCGCGGCGGCGGGACTGAACGCGGCCGTCATCGCGGCGGTAGCCGACGGACGCCGTCCCGAGCGCATGGCCGAGGACGAAGAAATCCTGTGGGACTTCTGCAACGAATTGCTGCACAACAAAAGCGTCAGCGATCCGACGTACGCCCGCGCGCTGGCGAAATTCGGCGAGGCAGGAGTAGTGGAGGCAGCCAGCCTGGAGGGGTACTACACGTTCCTTTCCATGGTGATGAACACCGCGCGATCGCCGCTGGCGGGAGGGGCGAAGCCCGCACTGGCACTATTCCCGAAGTGAGAATCTCCTCAGGCGGCGCGAGAATTCACGCAGCGGGGCACGCAACCAGTCTCCGATGAATCGCAGACGACGGGTGGGGTTCAGGCGCAGCCCGGCAGGCAGGCTGGCCAAATAGTTCCGCAGCGAGTACCGCACCGGCTCAAAGAACTGATCCCGGCCGTCATGGAGAAAGGCCGCGTAGCCGAACGCCCAGGCGAAGGGAACATAACCGTAATGACGCTGCAACAGGCTCATGGAGGCGTGAAAGACGATATCCCGCTCTTTCAACGTCTTTCCCTCCTGATGCATGCGGGAACCGGCCAGGTACTGCGGAATCATTTTGAAGCGCATGCCCTGCTTGGCCATGCGAATCCATAAATCGTAGTCAAACGAATAGTTCACGTCCGGATCCAGGCCGCAGCGCCGGTAGGCGGAGGCGCGAATAAATGCGGCCGGCTGGCAAATGAAGCAATCGCGCTCCAGAATCCTGGCGTCGAACGGAAGCGTGGGATAGCGGCTGATCAGCCCGCCGTGTTCATCGATCCAATGGCCTTCTCCGTAGACGACATCGATATCGGGATGAGCCATGAGCGCATCGACGGCGGTTCGCACGGCGCCGGGCAGATAGACATCGTCGGCGCCCAGCCAGGCGAGTATCTCGCCGGTGGCGTGGCGGAACCCTTTGTGGACTGCGTCCGAGGGTCCTTTATCCGCTTCGACGAAGTATTGGAGCCGGCCGCCATACCCCTTCAGTACATCGAGGGTGCCGTCGGTCGATCCGCCGTCCGTGACGATGTATTCGATCCTGGGGTAGTCCTGGGAGAGCACGCTGTCAATGGTCCGGGGGAGATACCGAGCCATGTTGTAGGAGGGCGTTACGATGCTGACCAGCGGTAAGTCGGTTGAACCCACAATTCTGATTAGCGAGCCGCGGACTGGGTCATCTTCTCGCGGATCATGTACTGATCGTAAATCCAGGCGTAGGTCTTTCCGAGTCCCTGGCGCAGCGGAATGCCGGGCTCCCAATTCAGGTACTTCTTGATGAGCGTGTTATCGCTGTTGCGTCCCATCACGCCTTTGGGCGCGTCCAGATCGTAGGTGCGCTTCAGCTTGATGCCGGCGATGTCCTCGACGATATCCACCAGTTGGTTAATCGACACCATCTCGGAAGATCCCAGGTTGATGGGTTCCAGGATTTCCGAATTCATGATTTTCTGGACGCCCAGGATGCAGTCATCGATGTACATGAAGCTGCGGGTGCGGGTTCCGTCGCCCCAGATTTCGATTTCGTGTTTCCCGCTGACCTGGGCCTGAATCACTTTGCGGCAAATGGCGGCGGGGGCCTTTTCACGGCCGCCGTCCCATGTACCGTTCGGGCCGTAGACGTTATGAAAACGCGCCTGACGCACGTACATGCCGTAGTCTTCGTGGAAATGCCGGCACATGCGCTCGCTGAAGAGCTTTTCCCAGCCATAGCCGTCCTCGGCCAGTGCCGGATAGGCGTCCTCTTCCTTCAAGCCAGGGTTGTTAGGATCGGTCTGCTTGTCGCCGTTATACACGCAGGCGGAAGAAGAGTAAAAAAATCTTTCGACGGCGAACTTGTGGGCCGCCTGCAGCATGTGCGTGTTGATCAGCACGGAGAGCATGCACAGCGCCTTGTTGTTCTCGATAAAGCCCATGCCGCCCATATTGGCGGCGAAATTGTAGACTTCGGCGGCGCCTTCGGTGGCCCGTTCGCAGCTTTCTTTCAGGTTCAAATCGAGAATGAGGTTATCGGCATCGTTGAATACCTGGTACCACTCGTCGAGCGGCTTGACGTCCACGGCGCGAATGTTGCGGTAGCCCTGGCGGCGCAATTCGCCGACCATGGCGCCTCCGATGAATCCGCCGGCTCCGGCGACCAGGATCATTTTGTCTTTAGCTTTGTCTTGGGCTTTCTCTTGCATCGTAAACGCTCTAATGTATCATGGCACGCTGACTTGATCATTACCGGGAAGCACTGTTGGAGGAGAAATCGTGAAGTAAATACCGAACACGGAATTTTTACTCACCGCGAACCTTACTAACTGTCTAAGGACAAACACCAATTGTTAGGAACCTAAAGTGCTAGTACACTGCACCTGTTAGTAACGGGCGCGTGGATACAGCTCCCCCTTCTCACTGCCCGCCTGAGCTACTTACAACCGAAATTTTTGGAGAGCTTCGGCTCGAAAGGGAGAGGTCTGCTTGAGCACACTTCAGTTGAATGTAAATGGACAGAACTACACCGTCAATGTCAACAATCCTGATATGCCTCTGCTATGGGTATTGCGCGACTTGATTGGACTCACGGGTACTAAGTATGGATGCGGCATAGAAGTTTGTGCCGCCTGCACCGTGCTGATCGACGGACAGCCCGAACACTCTTGCGTGTTTGATGCGTCGTCCGCCGTCGGGAAAAAAGTCATCACCATCGAGGGTCTTTCGCCGGACAGCAGTCATCCGGCGCAACAAGCCTGGGTCGCCAATCAGGTACCTCAGTGCGGTTTCTGCCAGTCGGGCATGCTGATGTCAGTCGCGGGCGCCATGCAGGCGGGGCATCACGGCAGCGAGATCCTTTCGGAAGTCAAGAATCTGTGCGTCTGCGGAACGTATCAGAGGATCCGGCAAGCAGTCCAATACCTCTAAGGCCAAAGGAATAAAGATAGATGCCAACTACAACGCTCGAATCTCGCTCTTCCAAAGAAAAAGAAAAGCAACACAAGATCGGCCGCCGAGGTTTCCTGGCCGCGGCCGGCGGATTTACTCTCACCTTCCTGATGCCCGAGGTGACGCGGCTTTCCGAAGCCGAGGGCGCAACGCCGGGCCAGGTGAATGCATGGCTCACCATCGGCTCGGATGAGAGCATCACGCTGACCGTCGGATCATCGGAGATGGGTCAAGGATCCTTCTCCGGTCTCGCGCAGATCCTGGCCGAGGATCTGATGGTGGACTACGCAAGAATTCATGCGGTGCAAGGCGGACCTACCCTGGCCATCCCCGCGCCGGTCGGCACCGCGATCAACACCGTGGGAAGCAGTGTGACGCGGACCAATTTCTGGAAAATGCGCGACGCGGGCGCGGTGGCGCGCGAAACGCTGGTCCAGGCGGCGATGAACCAGATCGGAGATCCGGTTCGCGGCAACTACACCGTGAATAACGGCGTCATCACGCACACGCCCGATGGCGTCACGCGAAGCTACGGTCAGGTGGCGGCGGATGCGGCCGCGCTCACCCCGCCCTCCACCGCCAGTCTGGTGCCCGACGATCAGTTCAAGCTGATCGGCAAGACGGTTCCCCGTCTCGACATTCCCTCCAAGGTCAATGGA
This sequence comes from Bryobacteraceae bacterium, assembly GCA_035469225.1. Taxonomy (GTDB): domain Bacteria; phylum Acidobacteriota; class Terriglobia; order Bryobacterales; family Bryobacteraceae; genus Palsa-187. The sequence continues at coordinate 5,594 of DATIRX010000586.1, read as the reverse complement.
GGAGCCAAGTACGGTCTGGACGTCCGGATCGACGGAATGTGCTACGCGGTAATCAAACACTGCCCGTCCTTCGGCGGGACGCTCGCTTTTCCGCCCTCCAAGCCCTCGGGAATGATCGCCGTGGTCCCCATAAAAGTTATTGCGGGAACGAATCGCGGCGCGGAGGCTACCGGGAACGTCAACGCCGTAGCTGTGGTGGGCTCCAATACATGGGACACCTGGCAGGCTGCCAAGAGTCTTCGTGTTACCTGGAATCTTCCCGCCTCAGCATCCAGTCTCAACAGCGCGCAGTTTCAGGCCGATGCGCAAGCTCTTCTGACTTCCGCGACGCCCTACGTCGCGGGTGGAGCGAATCCTGCCGGGACCCTCTATACGGTCGAGTCCATCGGTTCAGCGAACGATGCCATCGCCGGCTCGGCCAAATCGATCGACGTCACGTACTCGCTGCCGTACGTGGCCCATGCGTGCATGGAAGTCCTCAACTGCACGGTCAACTACGTGGCCGGACTCAGCTGCGAGATCTGGGCGCCGACGCAATCCGCGAAAGCAGTTCTGCAGCTGGCGATAACCCTCACGGGTCTTCCGTCGGGCTCGATCACCGTCCACACCATGTATCTGGGCGGCGGCCTGGGCCGCAAGGCGGAAGTAGATTTTGCCAGCGAGGCGATTCAGGTCGCCATGGCGGTGAATAAGCCCGTGAAACTGATGTGGCCGCGCGAAGAAGATTTCACGCGCGATCAGTACCGGCCCATGGCCCTGATCCACGCGCGCGCCGGTCTGGATAACTCCGGCAACGTCACCGGCTGGTCTTACCGCAACGTCTCTCCTTCCATCCTGGGCCAGCGCGGGGTTCCTCTGGGAGCCAAGGGAGACAGCCAGGGAATCGAAGGCGCGCAGAGTTTGCCTTATAACTTTGGGTCACGTCTCACGGAATGGGTTTCGCACCCATCGCCAATCCCGGTGGGATTCTGGCGCTCGGTGGGCGCGTCGGTAAACACCTTCGGGGTCGAGAGCATGCTCGACGAGCTGGCCGCGGCCGCCGGAGCCGATCCCTACACGTTCCGCCGCGCTTTACTCACCGATCCCCGCTGGATCGCCGTACTCGACGCTGCTGCAACTCTGGGCAACTGGAATACGCCTCCGCCTTCGGGCCGGGCGCGGGGCATCGCGATCGGTACTGCCTTCAACAGCATTGTGGCTGAAGTTGTGGAGATTTCGCAGGTGACTACGACCAGCCTCAGCGTCAATCGCGTCTCCTGCGCCATCGATTGCTACCTCAGCGTAAATCCCGGATCGATTCAGGCACAGCTGCAGGGGGGCATCGTGCACGGGATGAATGCCGCTTTATATGGCAAGCAGAACTTCGTCAACGGCGCGGCCCAGGCCAAGAACTTCAACCAAAGCAGGATGATCCGCCTCCAGGAGATGCCGCAGATCGACATCGCCATCATCCCCAGTCCCGCAGCAGCCAGCCGGAGTACAAATATCGGCGGCGTGGGAGAGCTCGGTGTTCCCACCTTCGCTCCCGCGCTTGCCAACGCCTACTTCAAGCTCACCGGAACTCGCGTCCGGTCACTCCCGTTCTTCCCCGCCGCCACCATGGGCGGACTGTAGGCTCCCATGCACGAACTGCATTCTATTCTGGACACCTGGCGAAGCCTCGAGGATTCCAACCGGGATGCGGTGCTGGCCACGGTGGTTCACGTGAAGGGCTCCGCGTACCGGCGTCCCGGCGCGCGCATGCTGATTCTCCCCGATGGGACCCGCATCGGCTCCATTAGCGGGGGCTGTCTGGAAGGCGAAGTTTCCAGAAAGGCCTGGTGGTTCACCGAGGGCGGCCGGCCCTCGGTTCGAATCTACGACACCTCCTCCGACGAAGATGCCGTCTGGGAATTCGGACTCGGCTGCAACGGCGTGATCCAGGTGATGCTCGAACGGGTCGAGTCCGATTCGGCCCGGCAGGCTTTGGAATTCCTGGATGCGTGCCGCGCTTCACGCCGCCCGGCCGTCATGGCGACCGTAATTCGGACGTCGGAGTCCTCGCCGTACCAGGTCGGAGACCGGATTTTTGCAGATCCCGGCGGAGCCGTTAGCGGCGGGCTGCGAGACTCGCCGCTGGCGGCCGGGTTGCAGCCGTACATCGAACAAACGCAGCACGCCAGAAAGAGCTGCCTGGTTCACATGGCCGATTGCGAAATCTTCGTGGAATGGATCGGCCCGCCTGTTTCGCTGGTGGTCTTCGGCGCGGGCCACGATGCTATTCCCGTCGTGCGGATCGCCAAACAGATGGGGTGGCACGTCACCGTCGCCGACGGCAGGCCGTCTTACGCGGCTTCCGCGCGCTTTCCCGATGCAGATCGGATCGTCGTCATGAAGGCCCCCAACCTTCTGGCCGGGATCGAGATCACTCCGGAGAGCGTCGTGGTGCTCATGACCCACAATTTTCCACAGGACGCGAAACTCCTGCGCCCGATCCTGGCCGGCCGGCCGCGTTACCTCGGCTTGCTGGGTCCGAAGAAGCGCACGGATTCCTTATTCGCCGAACTGGGCCTGAGACCCGGGACAGTGGACGTGCACGCTCCGGTCGGACTGGATATTGGCGCGGATACTCCGGAAGGAATCGCGCTGTCCATCGTGGCCGAGATTCAAGCCGAGCTGGCTGGACGTCCGGGCATGAAGCTGCGGCATCGCCGGGACCCGATTCACGCTCCCGCCGACGAAGCGGGGCAAGAAAACAGACTCCCGCTCCCCCAACCGGATCCGGCGAGCTGCGAGCTGGCGAAATGAGGGTACGCTGAACTATGCCTCAATTTGGAGTCGTCGTGCTGGCAGCAGGCAGTTCCTCCCGGATGGGGTCGCCCAAACAGCTTCTGGACTACGGAGGCAAACCGCTCCTGCGGCATGCAGTCGAAACAGCTCTCGCGTCGATGTGCCGGAATGTGATGGTAGTGCTCGGCGCGCGAGCTCCGGAACTTCGCCCGGCGCTGGAAGGCCTGGCCGTGACGATTCTGGAGAATCCACGCTGGGAAGAAGGCATGGGCACGTCCATCCAAACCGGTGTTGCGCGGGCCCAAGCGGAAGGCCTGGATGGCGTGATCCTGGCTCTGGCCGATCAACCTCTGGTGACCCCGGAAATTCTGGATCGTCTGGCGCGCACCCACCTCGATAGCGGCCAGCCTATCGTCGCCGCGCAATATGCAGGCACGGTTGGAGTCCCGGTATTCTTTTCGCGTGAGTTTTTTCCGAACCTGCTGGCTTTGAAGCCTGGCCAGGGATGCAAAGGCGTGATTCTCTCGCATTCCGGACAGGCCATCCATCTGGATTGCCCGGAAGCGGAAATGGACGTCGATACACCGCAGGATTACGACCGGGTCCAGCGGACCGCTTCGTCGTAACGTTCGCCGGAACGCATCGCATTTGGCGACCTCGGCCAATCCGCCAACGCCGGCAAGAGTACGCATGCGCTGCATTTCGCAAACCAGGAATCCACTGCTAGACTAAGGACATACGTAACTCAGGCCGGGACCTGGAATCACCGCATTGCGAGTAGCACTTCTCCAGATAAATCCTATCGCGGGCGATTTGAAAGGCAATGCCTCTCAGATCATCCGTGGTGTCCGCGCGGCCCAGGCTCTGGACGTGGATCTGGTGGTGACGCCCGAGCTGGCGCTGATGGGCTACCTTCCGCGGGACCTGCTGATGAGCAGCGGCTTTGTGCAACGAAGCTGTCAGATGCTCTCGAGCCTGGCCGCGGAATTGAAAGACGCTCCGCCCGCACTGGTGGGCGTTGCCACGCCCAATCCCGCCGATATCGGCCGGCCGCTGTTCAATAGCGCGATGCTGCTGCGCGATGGCGTCTGCGGGCCGGTGTTTCACAAGACCCTGCTGCCGACCTACGACGTTTTCGATGAGGATCGCTACTTCGAGCCGGGACGCGAGCCGGGGATCCTGGAGCTGAACGGATTCCGCCTGGGCATCAGCATCTGCGAAGACGTGTGGAACGATCGGGATTTCTGGAAACGCCGACGTTACCACCAGGATCCCATTGATGTGCTGGCGCAGGCGGGCGCGCAGGCGATCATCAATCTCTCGGCGTCGCCCTTCACCGTGGGCAAGGAGCTGCTGCGCGAGGAGATGCTGGGACAGATGGCCCGCAAGCACCAGCTGCCCCTGGCGTGGGTAAACCAGGTGGGTGGAAATGACGACCTGATCTTCGACGGCCGCAGCGGGGCTTTCGACCGGGAGGGCCGGCTGTTCGCGCGCGCCAAGGGTTTTGCAGAAGATCTGCTGGTGGTGGACCTGGATGCTCTAACGGGAGTGATCGCCGCGGATGATTTCGCGCCCGAAGCCGAAATCTGGAACGCGCTGGTGCTGGGCGTCCGGGATTATGCCCGCAAAACGCACTTCCAGAAAGTTTTGCTGGGTCTCTCCGGCGGCATAGATTCGGCGCTGACCGCAGCCATTGCGGTGGATGCGCTGGGTCCGGAGAACGTGCTGGGCGTGATGATGCCCTCGCTGTATTCGAGCAAAGGAAGCGTGGACGATTCCGTGGAACTGGCGCGCAACCTGGGGATTCAGGTTCGATCGCTGCCGATTTCGCCGATCATGAAGACCTACGAAACGACTCTGGCGGAAGCCTTCCAGGGCTACAAGCCGGACGTGACCGAGGAAAACATCCAGTCTCGAATTCGCGGCAACCTGCTGATGGCGCTATCGAACAAATACGGCGCGCTGCTGCTCACCACCGGCAACAAATCCGAACTGGCGGTGGGATATTGTACTCTGTACGGTGACATGAACGGCGGACTGGCGGTGATCGCGGACCTGCCCAAGATGATGGTGTATCGCGTGGCGCGCTATCGGAACCGGCGGAAAGCCGATATTCCGGAGAGTACGCTGACGAAGGCACCGTCGGCCGAACTGCGTCCGGATCAGACCGATCAGGACAGCCTTCCGCCCTATGAGGTGCTGGATCAGATTCTGGAGCTGCATATCGAAAGGTCGCAATCGGCGGAGGAGATCATCGCGCAAGGGTTTGAAGAGGCGACGGTCCGGCGGGTTCTCCGGCTGGTCCGCAACGCGGAGTTTAAGCGGAAACAGGCTGCTCCGGTGCTGAAGGTGACATCGCGCGCTTTCGGAACCGGGTGGCGAATGCCAATTGCCAGGGGCGAATAGAACCGATGAAAATCTCGATTATCGGCTTAGGAAAACTTGGATCACCGATGGCAGCGGTGATGGCGCACAAAGGACACGCCGTCACCGGTGTCGACCTGAATCCCGCCTACGTCGCGGCCATTCAACAAGGGCTGCCGCCGGTAAACGAACCGGGCCTGGCGCAGATGATCCAGGCGAATCGCGAGCGACTTTCCGCCACGCCGGATTGCCACGCGGCGGTGCTGGCCACCGATGTGACCTTCATCATGGTGCCGACGCCTTCGGATGCGGACGGCGGGTTCTCCATGAAATACGTTCTGGACGCGGCGGAGCAGATCGGCGGCGCGCTGCGGACCAAGAAAGGCTGGCATCTGGTGGTGCTTTCGAGCACGGTGATGCCCGGATCCACCGGCGGGACGTTGCTGCCCGCGCTGGAGGCG
>DATIRX010000585.1:0-5346 GCA_035469225.1 Bryobacteraceae bacterium | reverse complement strand
CAGGGTCAGCATGGCGATATCCAGCATCTTTCCGGGGTGCGGGGTGTCGCCGGGCGGAAGCACCAGCTCCGCCAGCAGCAGGCGGCCACCGGAGCTCATCGCGCGCCGGCAATGGCCCAGGATCGTCAAGCACTGCTCCTGGTTCCAATCGTGGATGACGTGCGACAGAATATAGGCGTCCGCTCCGGCGGGGACGCGGTCGAAGAACGATCCGGCTTCGATCTGGATACGATCCGTCAGGCCGCGCTGTGCGATCAAGGCCGGCGCGTCGCGCACCACGTGTGGCAGGTCGAATAAGATGCCTCGCGGTGCGCGATGCCGCGCAAGGATCGTGGTCAGCAGATTCCCCGTTGAGCCGCCCACGTCGGCAATAGTCTTGAAGACCGAAAAGTCATACGCCGCGGCGATCGCGGGAGGTTCCATGCCGTGGATCCCCACCATGGTCTGGTTGAATAGAGACGCCTCCGCCGGATGACTCCCTAACCAATCGAACAACGGCATGCCGAATGAGTTCTGGAACCCGGTCTTGCCGGTCTGGACCGAATGCAGGATGTTGTCCAAGGCGCGCACCACCATTTCACCTCCCATAATCAGGGCGGTGGCATGACTGGGTGTGCCGGATTTGAGCGCTTCGCCCAAGGGCCGGAGAGCGAACCGGTGCGCCTGGTCTTCGGTGAATAGACCGAGGCTGGCCAGCGTCCGCATGACCCGGTGGAGCGAGGGTGCGTGGGTCGAAGTAAGCGCGGCAAGTTCTTCAGCGGTCTTGGGTCCCCCGGCCAGATAGTCCGACAGTTTCAGAGTCGCCGTGAGATGGAGCAGGCGCGCGGCAAACGGCGCCATGACCATTTCAACGATCTGAGCTTCCGGCGGCAAGGCATCGGCCTTCACGGCGGTTTCAGGCATGTTCTTCTCCTCTTGCTGCTGCCATCAAATTCATTTTGCGGCCAGTTTCCTGCGTAATACCCATGTGGTCATGGAGCGTTGATTCTGGACAACCGTGGTCTTCAACGGGTCGGCCGGCTCGCCGCCTAACCGTTGGGCGAGCGAGCCCAGGAGCGCTTCATCCACCAGATACCGCTCCGAGCCATCGGGAGACTTGTAGCGGCGTCCCTGGATGTGTTCTATGCGGCTCTCCATGCCGATGGAGGATCCGAGGCGGCAGAAGAAGAGCCCGCCGGGTTTCAAGGCCCGCCACGATCCGTGCAGCATGGACTGGAAGTGCGCGTCATCGCGTGCGAAATGGAGGACGGCGTTGCTGATGACCACATCCACGCAGGCATCCTCGAAAGACATATTTTCTACGGCTTCGACTCGAAAATTTGACTCCGGAAGCGCGGGCGCGAGCCTCCGGGCGAGGGAGCGAACGCTATCCACAGCCCGCGCGTCGGAGTCCGCGGCAAACACTTCGTACCCTTCCCGCAGGAGATAGACCAGGTTTCGGCCGGCGCCGCATCCGGTGTCCAGGATTCGCATTCCGGGCAAGATGCGGCCTTTCAGAAGCTGATCGAAGAGATAGATGTCGATCTGGCCGAATTGCTCCTGGAGGGTCATGGGCATTTGCACAAAACTAGCGTAGCGGCGCGGCTGCGCCGCGTGATTGTAGACTTTGATCTCAAGAATCCGGGCTTTCTACACCAGCTTCTGCCGCCCGATCGGCAGTTCGCGGATGCGCTTGCCGGTAGCCTTGAAAATCGCATTGCACAGAGCCGGCGCGAAGGGCGGGACACCCGGTTCTCCGACTCCGGCGGGCGGAGCGTCGGTCTCCACAATGTAGACGTGCGTTTCCAGAGGCGCTTCGCTCATCCGCAGCACGGGATAGTTGTTAAAGTTGCCCTGATCGATCTTGCCGCCGGTAGCGGTGATTTCGCCCATGAGAGCCAGCGACGCTCCAAAGACGTTGGCGCCCTCAAATTGCGAGCGCACGCGGTCGGGGCTGACGATCATGCCGCAATCGACGGCAGTATCGACCCGCGGGATGGAGATTTTCCCATCCGCGCCGACCGCGACTTCCACCACCGTGGCGATGTAGCTCAGGAAGCTGCGGTGCGCCGCGATGCCCAGCGCGTGGCCCTTGGGAAGCTTGCGCTTGCCCCAGCCGGATTTTTCGGCGACCAGCTCGATCACCTTGCGCAAACGTCCTGCATCCACGGGGTACTTTTCAATCGGCCCCATGTTGGGGTAGTCGACGCCTTGCGATTTCAGGTCAACCAGGCGCGGCGCGCCGATCAGCTCGAGCAGATAGTCTTTCGAGTCACGGCCCGCGGCGTTCGCCAGCTCGTCGGCGAAGGAGCAGACCGCGAAGGCGTGATAGATATTGGCCACGGAGCGCAGCCAGCCGATGCGGACGTGGTTCACCGCCTCGCCATTTTCCACACGGTGATTGGGAAGGTCGTAGGGTGTATCGGTGAATCCCATCCCCAGCTCGGCTGCGCTGCCGGACTTGACATCCGGCGCGAAGGTGGAAAATATCGAGGGGAACACGGAGCGCTGCAGCCAGGCGACGGGCTTTCCTCTTGGATCGAGGCCGGCCTTCATGTACAGCGCTGCAACGGCGTGATAGTAGTCGAAATGGATGTCGTCTTCGCGGGTCCACACGACTTTGACCGGCTTGCCGAGCTGTTTCGACAAAATGGCGGCTTCCGCGCAGTAGTCCGGCTTCGACTTGCGCCCGAACCCGCCGCCCAATAGAGTGACGTTGCAGATCACGTTCTTCTTGTCGATGCCCACAGCGGCAGCAACGGTATCCTGCACCGCCTGCGGATTCTGGGTGGGCGCCCAGAGCGTACATTTTCCGTTGCGGAAATCGGCCACAGCGACCAAAGGCTCCATAGCAGCGTGGGCGAGGTGCGGAACGTAGTAGTCCGCTTCCAGGGTCTTGGCCGCGGCGGCGAAACCCTTGTCGACATCGCCCACATTGCGGACGACCTTGCCCGGCTTGCGCGCGGCGGCTTGCAATTGCTTCTTGTACTCCGAAGAAGTGTAGCTGGCGTTGGGACCCGGGTCCCAGGCGATCTTCAGTTTCTTGCGGCCCTGAAACGCGGCCCAGGTGCTGTCGGCGATCACGGCGACGCCACCGAGCGGCTGAAACCCGTGCGGAGGCTTGAACGCAGGAATCTCGACGGTACGGGATACGCCGGGAACCTGGAGGGCTTCCTTATCGTCGAACGACATCAGCTTGCCGCCGAACACGGGGGAATGCTCGATGGAGGCGTACACCATGCCATCGACCTTGGCATCCATGCCGAAAACGGCCTTGCCGTGCGTGATATCGGCGAGATCGTAGACCGGAAGATCTTTGCCGATGTAGCGGTATTCCGATTTCTTCTTGAAGACCAGCTTGGATTTGTCGGGGACCGGAAGCCTGGCGGCCGCGGCGGCCAGTTCGCCATAGCCCAGCTTCCTGCCGCTGGGAGTGTGGACCACCTGATGCAGCGTGGCCTTGCACTCGGAAACCGGAACCTTCCACTGGCTGGCGGCGGCCTGTTCGAGCATCAGGCGAGCCGAAGCGCCGCATTCCTGCATCACGCCAAAGAAGTCGCGGACGGAGTGCGAGCCATCGGTGTTCTGATCGCCGTATTTCTCGTCGCCGATGGCCTGCTCAATCTTGACGCGCTTCCAATCGGCTTCCATTTCGTCGGCCAGGATCATAGGGACCATGGTCCGGCTGCTGGTTCCCATTTCCGAGCGATGGGCGACGATCAGCACGGTTCCGTCGGACTTGATGCCCACGAACACATTGGGCGAAAAGGCGGCCGATTCCAGAGCGGCCAGGGCGCGGGTGGGGAGAATCCGCGCGCCCAGCACAAGGGCTCCCGCTCCGAACGCCTGGCGAAGAAAACCGCGGCGGCTGGAGTTCTGGATGGTATTCATACCTTCTCCTTGGCAGCCAGATGAATGGCGGCGCGAATGCGCTGATAGGTGCCGCAGCGGCAAATATTGCCCGACATTCCAGCGTCGATATCCTGGTCCGTCGGCCTGGGCTTGGTCTTGAGCAAGGAGGCGGCCTGCATGATCTGACCAACCTGACAATAACCGCACTGGGGAACATTCAACGCGGCCCAAGCCTTTTGCAGCGGGTGATCGCCGCTGCCGGAAAGGCCTTCGATAGTGGTGATTTCCTTCCCGACGACGGTGCGAACGGGGGTCACGCAAGAGCGGATGGCGACGCCATCCTGGTGGACCGTACAGGCGCCACACAAACCCATGCCGCAACCGAACTTGGATCCCGTCAGACCCGCGACGTCACGCAAGTACCAGAGCAACGGCATCTCAGGATCGCCGTCGAATTGGCGCTGCGAGCCATTAATTTTAAGTGTGATCATTTCAAGTTTCTCGAACTGCCTTTCAGAATACTCCAAACTCCGGATCCAGCGCGGACTGTGAAGCAAATAGAAGCGAGAAGGCGACCGATCGCGCAGATCCGCATCCCGGGGAGCGCACCACAACCTCAGCCGCCTCCTCCGACTTGAGGAGAGCGGCTGGTTGTGCGATGCAATCGGATCAGAATGAGAACCGCGCGACCAACTGGCCGGTGCGCGGCTGCGATCCGTTCCCGTTAAACGTGCTCACGAAGCCGTAGCCGGACGTGAGTGCGCCCGCGGCGTTTCGCGTCGTCGGCGCGGCAGGATTAGGACCGATTCCCTGCGTGTTAGTCGACACGCCGGACGGACTCGCCAGGAACAGGCGGTTAAATACGTTGAAGAACTCGACGCGGACGTCGAGCCTAGCCTTGTTTTCCTTGGCCAGTCCGAACGTCCGACCCAGGCTCAGGGATTCCGCGGGCTGCCTCTGCCAGCGATAGTTGTTGTAGTAGGGCGCAGCCGTCCCCCATTGGCCGGCAGCGGCGTCCGACCAGCCGGCCGGATTCAGCACCAGTTGCGTGGTGGGGTCGAAGCACTTGCAGTTCGGGTCGAAATTGAGCAGCGGCTGACCGGTGCGATTCCAGAAAGTCTGGCCGCCGCCCCAAACCGCCGGATTGTTGGTTCGGTCGCGGGCCAACTGCGCCAGCAGACCGTTGTTGGAGGTGGGCGTGCGCAGTACTTCGCCGCTCTGGTAGCGCAGCACGCCGGCGATATTCCAGTCGCGCGCCGCCCATGACAAGGCTTTCATGCCCGCGCCGTTGGCGACGAATCCGGGCGTAGTGTAGCGGAACGACGTCACCAGTATGAAGGGCCGGCTGAAACCCGAAATCTGCTTGTTCTGACTGCGGTTGTAAACGTCGTTGATCAAGTTGGGAGCCGGAGTCAAGTAGGTAGTATCGGCGCCCACGCCGAGATTGAGCTCCTTCTGCCAGGTGAAGGCCGAATCCACCGTGAGCCCGTGTGACAGGCGCTTGGTGACTTTGGC
>DATIRX010000584.1:0-3170 GCA_035469225.1 Bryobacteraceae bacterium | reverse complement strand
TGTTCGCAGGCCTCCCAGAAAGCGTCCACACGCCACCGAAATTCCCGGCCGGCATCGATCTGCTGCCGGACCACGTCGGCTTGCTCCCCAGTGAGAAAACGCGAACGCGTCTTGCCCTCCACCGCTTGGGTCAGGCTGTAGTAAGGGCCATGGCGAGCCTTGGGATCTTGTGCGCAAGCGCAATTGGGCTTGCTGCACTTGATCGTGCGTTCCGACAGGGAGCCTCGGCGCATCGGTTTGGGTTCGGCCAACTCGGCTGCGAGTTGACGGATACGGGGCGGGACAACAGGCAGAGAAGCGGACATGTTTTATCTTACGGCATTATACGCCGTAAGATCAAACGAGAAATTGGGCCATTTCGTTGAAGTCCCATTCTGCTGACGTGCACCCTGGAAAAGCTGCGATTCAGACAGTAGATTAGCCTATCGCGGCCGGTAGGTCGTTCGAGGTTCGGCGTGGAGCGGTAGAACGCTGCCGGCCTGCCTTCCAGCGGTGGTCCGGTCTTCCTGGTATCGGCGGCTCACCGGTCCCGATTTTTCCTCCCCGCAGAAAAAATCGTGATCGCTTCATTTTTCGATAAAAACATCTTGATATCTTTATGTTTTTATGTTATATAACATAAAGAGGAGAACCGCCCTTGGCCGCCGCGTCGGATCGCGCTAGCCGTCTTCGCCAGGCGCTCAAGACCCTGTCGGACGATTGCCAGCATCAACTCGAAGTCTTGCTCCCCCTGCGTCAGCTCATCAAGGGCTCGGTATACGATCTCCAGACTCGCTGCGGCAAACCCTCTTGTCACTGTGCTGCCAAGCAGGGGCCGCTGCATACCTCCACAGTCATTTCCTGGTCCGAGCACGGTAAGACCCGGCTGCGCACACTGCCGCCGGACGAGCACGCTCGGCTCCGCCGGTTGACCGAAGACTATCGCCGCTTCCGCAACGCCCGCGCCGCGCTCGTCAAACTGCACCGGCGGATGCTGGACCAAATCGATCGCTTGGAAAAGGCTCTCCGCCTGCCGCCGCCTCAGCCGGCTGCACGCCGACGGAAAAAATAATGGACCCCCTCGCCTTCTCCTACGACCGCTCCTTCGTGCTGGACGCTCTGCGCCACGGGGACATCGATTACCTGGAGAACGTCTCGGAAGCCGCCGAAGCCGACTTGTTCCGCCACCTCATCCGCCGGCAAGTCGTCCAACGCTTGGCGGATACCTATCCCTCGCCCCGCAAAAAGGAGGAAGTGCCGGTCTGGATTTATTTGGCCAGCGAACTCAGCCTCAAGCTCCACGGCGCCCAGAGCTATCACGCCTTCCCACGCATCCTGCGCTCCGGCGGTTTGATCGAGGCGCTGGGGCCAGAGATGGGCGGTCGCAAGACGCGGCACCCGGAGACCGGCGATGTGACGCTGGCCTGCCCAGGCTTCAACGCCAAGAACGATTACGATCGCCAGAGCCCCTGCGATCAGGACTTCCTGCGCAAGTTCGCCCATGACACCCAGGCCGACCTGTTACACGCATGGTTCAATCGCGAAGTGCCGCGCTTGTTACGGTCCCTCGGTCTGTTCGATCCGGAGGGACTGTTTATCGGAGACGCTTCCTATTTATTCGTCCCCGACAACGATCACTACCAGCAATCCGATCTGCTGTGGTTCGATGAGCACAACCATCCGGTCGATCCCAACCAAGTCGATCTCAGCGACAAGCGATATCAGCAACACCGCTGCTACAAGCTGGTGAGCTTGCTTCACGTCAACCGCAAGCTGGATTCCTTCTTTGTGGTGGCGGCCCGCGTGGTTCCGGGCCGGCGGCATGAGTGCCCGATCCTCTATGAACTGGTGGAGGAGGTGGTCCGGGCCGTACATAAGGGTTTCATCAAAGTACTCATCGTAGACCGCGGACTCATCGATGGCGAGCGGATGGGATATCTCAAACAGAAGCTCGCCATTGATACTATCGTCCCGCTACGCACCAACATGGACCTCTACGCCGATGCCATCGGGCTGACCCGATTGCGCGGCTTCACCTGGGAACCCTATATACCACAGGCCGCACCTCCGCCGGCCGTGTGCGCGTCGCCGACGCCGGCTCGTGTGGAGAAGCGGGAAGCCAAACGCCAGCGCACCCTGGCGGAGCGCAAGGCCCAGGCTGCGGCCGTCGTTGCGGCGGGCCCGGTGCCGGTGCCCGTGATCCAGCCCCAAACCCTGCTTGGCCTCGGCCGTGGTCTGCGGAGCTGGAGCCAATGTCCGGTGCCATTGACGGCGGTGGTGAACCGCGAGCACAATGAGCAGGGCCACACTCAGGATTGGGTGTTGGTCACCACGTCGCCCCACTTCACGGCCGCGCAGATCCGTTCTACTTACGAACTCCGCCCCGCCATCGAAGAGCGCCACCGCCAGTACAAGGGTTTCTGGGACCTCACGCGAATGCATTCCTGCGCCTTCTCCCTGGTGCTGAATCAGGCGCTGTTCGTGCTGCTCGCTTACACCCTGGTGCAGGCCCATCTTGTCTTGCGCCAACGCCAGCAACTCAATCCTGGCGTTTGGGAGCGTACCCGGCAACTCCTCTCCCCCAGCCTGGAAGTGGTGGCGGTGTACTACCGCCAGCGGTTCTGTTTGCTGACGCTGGCGGAATTCGGCAGAATCCTGCTGGAAATCGAGGAGCCGGCGCGCGGCAACTTGCGGGAGAAACTCAGACGCATTGACCGGGAACAGTATTCTCTGCTGGGAAACGCACGTCCTCCATAGCCCGAACACTGTATGGCCATTCCTCTTAGACACGCCCCTCTGCGTCGATTCGCTCGGCGCAACCGGCGATATTCCGGTCGTGGGCGACTGGATTTTCACCGGTGAGACGCGATCCTATTCTCTGATCACTTCCCCACGGACATCTTCGGCGCCTTCTATCCCACCAACACTTTCTGCTCGTCCCACCGTGCCCACGTGAACACGTTTCGAAACCTGGTCAAGATTTTTTTCGGACTAATCACGCCCCGGCGCCCCATCCGACCCGAAAAGGCTTCCACAGTGTCCGAACCGCAGAATCATCCGTCCGATCATCAAGAAAACCAGCCTAGTCTGCGGTATATTCTGTCGTCGAAGGCGGAAACAAGAGGAACCCCGCCGTTGGAAGCGACGGGGTTCCGGTATGGCAACCTTCGTCAGGCCGCCACATCCAAGCT
>DATIRX010000583.1:0-2025 GCA_035469225.1 Bryobacteraceae bacterium | reverse complement strand
CTTTCAAGGTTTCTTTCAGAGTTAATTTCAATACGGTCCCTCCCGGCGGCTACCAAAACGCGACGTAAGAGTTCAGTTGGCCCTATCGGTGGAGCAGTGAAGCGGCTGGTTTGCGGCTGCGATGGCAGACAATCGCGGCGGAGAGATAGGCCAGGACGTTGAGGCGTTGAAGGTCGCAGGTTTCGGCGACGGTTAGCAATCGCGATGTGGCACGTTCGCCATTGGCGCTGCGATTTCCGAAGCAGATCTTGCGCCACTGCACACCGGTGCGGAGGGCACGTTCAACGCTGTTGTTGGTGGGCTCTACGCCCTCGTGTTCTAGAAAAGTAAAGAGCCGGCCGTTATGCTCGAAAAGAGCCGTGGCGAGATTGCGGACCTCGCGGTGGGGGCTGTCCAAATGCCGCTCCGCCAACGCGAAAATCCGTTTTTGAATGGGGATTGATCGTAGCAGCAGTTGGCGTCGATCGATCTGTCCGCCGCGGAATTTGTGCCAGAGCCGGAATAGTCTGGCATGCTGGGCCAGCGCATCGCGGCAGAACCGCTCTACCGCGCTGCTCTTGGTGAACTCCACGATCCCCAGCAAATTGCGTTTCAGGTGAGCCCAGCAGAATTGCGCTTTGCCGGTGTGATACTTCAAGTACGCGCTGAAACGATCGCTGCACAGGATGCCCTGGAACACGGCTCCCAGCAGACGGGTCAATACTTCGCTGCCGCGGGTAGCCGCCACCGTATAGACCACGTACCGTGCGGCCACAAAGGCCCACAGGAAGCGCTTATCGCCGTTGGTCCGCCAACCCGTCTCGTCGACATTCAATACGGGCTCATGCTTCAATTGCTGTTCCAGTTCCCGGCACGGGGCGGCCACCGCCTGGCTGGCTTCTTCCCAGCACTTCTGCGTGCTCCCTAAGCTGATGTCGATTCCTAGAACCTGCCCCAGCAGGGCTTCCACCACCCGGCGCGGCATGCGGCAAACCACTGTAAGGTATGCGATCAACGCAGTCATCTGCGGACCGAAGTGCCCCGTGGCTCCCTCTGGCACCGTCGCGCGCGTGCTTTCGCCACACTCCGGACAGATCACGCGATGGCATTGATATTCAATCGTGCGAGCTTGGATGGGCGGCAATTCGGTAACCTGATGCCGCTGCGGTTCCCCGGTAGTCTGCACTTGCTCGATCTGTGCGGGTAGAGAATGACCGCAGTGCCGGCACCGCTCCGGCAGGACGGGCCGAATCTCATCAACTTTCTCGACGGGCACCAGCGGCCGATGCGCTCCGCGATGACCGGGTTGTCCACCCGCCTTCCGCCGACTCTTCTTCCGTCGGCCCCGCTCTCGTGGTTCGCCGGCTAGTCCATCGGAGGACGGCGGTTTGGAAGAGTTCGTAGAATTCTGTTTCCGCAGCGCCAGTTGACGCTCCAAATCCACGATCTGCTTTTCGGCATCCACGATCTGCTTCTGTTGCTCGGAGACTTGCTCGGCCAGCTTCTGGATCTGCCGATCTTTATCGGCTAACTCCCGGCGCAGCCGTTCATTTTCCCGTTCCAGATCGCGCGCCTGCTGGTCGCGATGCCGCGCACTCATCCACCATACGGTAGCCGATCCTGGGCGATTTGTCCAGCAAATTCGACCAGGGTACTTGAACTGTTACGAATCTCCAGACCCGGACGCTTTCAATCTGACAAGCTGGAAAAATGGCGCCAGCGGCCTGGCGCTAACACTCCGGGTCTTTTCGAGCCCGGCAATTACGCCACAGGTGTCTGAGGACACAGAGGGGAGTTTACACAGTGAAGAAACTAGGGTTTACGGTATTTGCGGCGGCTATTCTAGTGCTGCCGCTATGCGCACAGGTAGCAACTTATCGAGGGGGCGCGGACATCCCGTTTGAATTCGTCGTTCGCAACACGACGGTACCATCTGGGAGATATGTTATTACCTTTCAAACTGGGTCGATAGAGTTCGTGGGCAGTCACAGTTACCGCTTTGTTGTCAATCCAGTCGGTCCTTACGCCAGCTCGGATGAACCGAAG
>DATIRX010000582.1:0-14112 GCA_035469225.1 Bryobacteraceae bacterium | reverse complement strand
ATCCCGTCCTGATGATGAACGATCCGGACGAGGCCCGGCGCCTGGCCATGCACAAGCCGGCGGGGGGCGTGGTTTCCTTGCACGAAATCCCCGATTTTATCCGGCTGATCGCCGCGCAGAACAAGAGAGATCAGGCGGTGCAAGGCGACACTCGCTAGGATTTATTCGGGCATCAACGCGAAGGTCCACACCGAGCCGCCCGCCGGCACCGCATGCGCCGCATAGCGGGTGGCAAGAATCCCGCCGAGTCCCGACGCGACGGTCACATACTGGCGGCCCTTGTGCGTGTACGTAATGGCTGTCGAATTTACGCTCGAGCCGGTCTTGAACTGCCATAGTGTTTTGCCGGTGTCCTGGTCCAGCGCGATGAACTCGCCGGTCATTCTGCCGGTGAACACCAGCCCGCCGCCGGTGGCCAGCATGCCGGCCGCACTGGGCAGATCGGTCAGAGGGATTTCCCATTTCTTCTCGCCGGTGAGCGGATTGATAGCGGCGAAATGACCCACGACTTCCCCGGGCTTGACTGCCGGGACCCTGGCAACGACGCCGGTCGAAGTTCCGCCCCGGATGGTCGGCTGGGACGCCGCGAGTTTCTGGATGCGCGCGATGTTCCAGGTGTTCGCGAACAGCAAACCCGTATTTGGATTGAACGCCGAGGGCACCGCGTTGGTGCCGCGCGACGGCCAGATTTCAACCTCTTCGCCCGCCACAAAGCGCTTGTAAACGTCGGTCAGCTGCGGCCGGCCGGTTTTCAGATCGATTTCCGTGGCCCAGTTGACCTTCACATAGGGGTGCGCGGCGATCAATTTGCAGTTGGTGCGATCCAGCACGTACAGAAAACCGTTCTTGTTGGTCTGGATCATCACCTTCCGAAGCTGTCCGCCGACCTGGATATCGGCGAGCACCTGCTCGTCGGTGGCGTCCACGTCGTAGACGTCGTTGGGCGTGTATTGAAAATAGCAAGCAATCTCGCCGGTTTTCGGACGGATGGCGAGCACGCTGTTGGTGAACAAGCTATCCAGACCCTCGCGCGTTCGGGGATCGTAGGGCTCCGCATTGCCTACTCCCCAATACACCAGATCGAGTTGGGGATCGTAGGAACCGGAGCGCCACGTGGGACCTCCGCCCTGCGACCAGGCCTCGCTATTCTTAGGCCACGTCTCGGAACCGGGTTCCCCTGGGGCGGGAATCGTATATCTGCGCCACAGTTTCTTTCCTGTATCGGGATCCCATCCGTCCAGAAACCCGCGCGTGGTGGACTCTCCGCCGGCCACTCCGGAGATCAACACGCCGTTGGCCACGATGGGCGCGCTGGTGGCGTAGTAGCCATCTTTTGCATCGGCGAATTTCTGGTTCCAAAGCTGGCTGCCCGTCTGCATATCGAGCGCCAGCACGTGGTTATCGATTGTTACGCGAAAGAGCTTGCCGTTATAGATGGTCGGCGCGCCCCGGTTGAACGCGGACCGCTGGATTCCCGGTTCGAGTTCCACGGCCGTGCGCCAGATCTGTCTACCGGTTTCGACGTCGAGGGCGAAGGTCCATTTGCCGTTGATCACGTACATCACGCCGTTGTAGATGGTGGGCGCTGCCAGTTCACCCTGGTCATTCATGAGGCTGGTGCTCCACAGGGGCACCAGCCGCTTGACGTTGGTTTTATTGATTTGCTTGAGCGGACTGTAGCTCTTCCGGTCGTAGCCCATGCTCTGGGTGGTGACGTTGTCCGTGTTCTTGCCATCGTTAACCAATTCTTGCGTCGTCTGGGTCCATCCCAGCGCGGCTCCCAAACCGAGCAGCGTCGCACACAGACAGATGATTTTCATGATCGGCCTCCCGTGGTTGGCATTGGCACCAACGCATGAACTGTCCAACGAGTCTATCGCAACGGGCCGGAGCGGGAGTATACTGCGTCACGGAGGCGGCATGACACATTTTCAGGTTCGGGGTCTGAGGGCGCTGATCTTCGGGCTGCTTCTTTCCCCGCTCAGCGGCCAGTGGCTCAGTTATCCCACGGCGGGCGTTCCCCGAACGGCAGATGGAAAACCAGATCTGGCCGCGGCCTGCCCGCGCACCGCGGACGGCAAGCCGGACCTGTCGGGCTTGTGGGTGATGCAGCCGAATCGCAACGCTACGCCGAATTTTCCCGGCTGCGAACCCACCGCCGAGGAGTTCGCCAACATTGGGTGGAGCCTCAAGGATGGCTTGCCCTATCAACCCTGGGCAGCAGACCTGGTGAAGACGCGCCGCGCCGAGCTGCGCCTGCACGATCCGCTCTCGTATTGTTTACCCACCGGGCCGGTCCGGTTGCACACCTGGTCCACACCCAGGAAAGTCATCCAGACTCCTGGACTCCTGGTCATCCTCAATGAACTGAACGCGAGTTACCGGCAGATCTTTACCGATGGAAGACCCTTACCGGGCGATCCGAATCCGTCCTGGAACGGCTACTCCAGCGGCAAGTGGGAAGGCGATACTCTGGTCGTGCAGACGGGCGGTTTCCGCGACGGGTTGTGGCTTGACAGCACCGGAAATCCGATGACCGATGCAGCCAAGCTGACGGAACGCTTCCGGCGCGTGGACTTCGGGCACATGGAAATCGAGATCACTCTGGACGATCCCAAAGCCTACACCAGGCCCTGGACCATCAAGCTGCACCACAGCATCAAACTGGATACGGATCTGCTGGACTTCATCTGCACCGAGAACGAGAAAGATACCTCCCATTTCCTGGTTCAGTAGGGCGGCCTTGATCGCCCCGCCAACCTAAAGTCCGGCCCGCTTCCACGAGTCCGTCTCGCGGCGGAAGAGCGGGGCTCTGCTGTCTCGGCAAGTCAATTGCATCAGTCTTGCCGGAGTCAATGAAGAGAATACTGTTAGTCCTGGTGCTGGGCTCTGTGCCGGGTGGGGCACAAGACCCAAGCATGTCGCTAAACGACGCAGTTCGCCTCGCGCTGGAGAAGAATAAGTCAATCGAAGCCTCCGGGGCCGCCAGTAAAGCGGCGGAGATGCGGGTTTCCGAGGCTCGGAGCGGCCGCTTGCCGAAGCTAAACTACTCGGAATCCTGGACCAGAAGCGACAATCCGGTCTTCGTATTTGGTTCACTCCTGACGCAGCACCAGTTCGGGACACAGAACTTTGAGATCGGGCCGCTGAACAATCCCGATTTTCTCAATAATTTCCAAACGCAGCTTACGGCGGACCAGACGCTCTATGACGCGGGCCAAACCAAGCACGCCGTTCGTTCCGCCGAGTTGACCAAGGACATCAGCAGCGAAGAGGGAAGGCGCACGCAAATGCAAGTCATCGCCGCCGTGGTTCGCGCCTATTACGACTCTCTCTTGAGCGCCGATCAGCTCCGTGTGACCAGCCAGGCCATTCGTTCGGCGGAAGCCGATCTGGAGCGGGCTCAGGCGATTCGCTCCGCCGGAATGTCGACCGATGTGGACACCCTGTCGATCCGCGCACACCTGGCGGCCGTCCGCGAGCAGCAGATCCGCCGCCAAGCGGACGTGGACGTC
Source organism: Bryobacteraceae bacterium (assembly GCA_035469225.1). GTDB lineage: Bacteria > Acidobacteriota > Terriglobia > Bryobacterales > Bryobacteraceae > Palsa-187. Next base: position 10,597 of record DATIRX010000582.1, on the reverse strand, counting down.
GCCCAGGCTGCTTTGAATGATGCGATCGGTCTTGCGCTGGACACACCGCACACGCTTACCTCTCCACTCATTCCATTGGAATCTTCGGCAGGATCGTTGGCCGATCAGGCCAACAACGCTGTTGCTGAACGACCGGAAGCGCGCCAGGCGAGGCTGGCGACCAGTCTGGCCGAGACGCAGGCCGCCCGCGCCCGCAGCAGCCTTCTCCCGCAGGTCACGGTGCACGCGGCCTATGAAGCGGATCGCCAGCGATTCGTCACCCGGGGAGGCGATAACTGGCTCGTATCGGTCGGCCTGCGCTGGAATCTCTTCAATGGCTTCGGTGATAAGGCGACCATCGATGAGAGTAAGTTTGTTCTGCAACGCAGCTCAGCGGACGAAGCCCGGACGAGTTCCACCATCCGGCTGCAGGTTCATCGAGCCTATGCCGACCTGCACGCAGCCACCCAGCGCATCGGAGTCGCGCAAGCGTCCGTGGCGGAAGCCGAAGAGAGTTTGCGAATCACGCAGAACCGGTATGAGGCCGGGATCAGCAATGTGACGGATTTGCTCCGAACCGAGACGACGGTGCTGGAGGCCCGTACCCGCCAGCTGGCTGCTGTCCGGGACCAGCGCATCGCAGCAGCGATGCTGGAACTCGCCGCGGGTACGCTCACGCCCGGCTCTGCGGTTCTGAACGAGAGGACCCGATGAAAAACAAGTTTTTGTGGTGGATTCCGCTTACGATCTGGTTCGCGGGATGTTCTGACGGGCCGCGCGACGATATGGCCTCAAGGACGCCTCCGGTCGCCGTGCGTGTCGTGACCGTCGCCGAGCAGCAATGGCCCTCGATCTACGAAGCTACGGGAACGGTTCGCGCCCGCACCTCTACGGTTATCGCCGCCAGGTTACTCGGCTACGTGCGCGAAGTCAAAGTGCAGGCGGGCGACCGCGTGCGCGAGGGGCAACTTCTGGTGACCCTGGATACGCGCGATCTCGACGTCAACTCCCGCCGGGCGGAAGCTGCCCTGGACGAGGTTCGGAGTTCCGCACCGGAAGCCGATAGTGCCGTGACAGGGGCCAAGGCCCAACTTGATCTCGCGCAGACCACCTTCAACCGCATGCAGGATCTATGGAACAAAAAATCGATCTCGAACCAGGAGTTTGACGAGGCGTCCGCCAGGCTCAAGTCGGCACAAGCGGCTTACGAAATGGCGCGGTCCAGACGCACCCAACTGGACGCCCAGGCCGCCCGGGTTCAGCAGGAAGTCCGGGTTACAGATGTCGCCCGCAGCTACGCCGAAATCGTCGCGCCGTTTGCGGGCATTGTCACTGCCAAATCGGTGGATCCGGGCACTCTGGCCCAGCCCGGCGCGCCGCTTCTTACCATCGAGCGCGAAGGCGCCTACCGGCTGGAGGCCTCGGTCGAGGAGTCGCGACTCCCGGCGATTCGAGTGGGCCAGCCGGTTTCGGTGGCGTTGCATGGACTGGACCGCACGCTCGAAGCGCGAGTCTCCGAGATTGTTCCTGCCGTGGACGCCGCGTCCCGTTCCTACACGGTGAAGATTGACTTGCCTGCGGTTCCCGCGCTTCGCTCCGGTGCGTTCGGGCGCGCTTTGTTCTCCCTGGGGAGCCGCTCGCCGCTCACCATTCCGGCGGCCGCCGTGACCGAACGCGGCCAGTTGCAATCGGTCTTAGTGGCTGAAAACGGGGTGGCACACACCCGCATGATCACCACCGGGCAGAAGGCGACAGACCAGATGGAGGTGCTGTCCGGTCTTACCGCGGGTGAGAAGGTGATCTTCCCGGTTCCGCCCGGTCTCTCCGACGGAGCCGCAGTAACAGTAGAGGTCCCGCGGTGACGGCAGGAAACAATTCCCCGCGCAAGCTTGGCCCCGCCGGCAAGTTCGCGCAGGCCTGGATCAACTCGAAGCTGACGCCTCTGGTGATCATCGGCTCGCTTCTGCTGGGCGCCTTCGCGGTCTGGAGACTGCCCCGGGAGGAGGAGCCGCAAATCATCGTACCGATGGTGGACGTGCTGGTGCAAATGCCGGGAGCCTCGCCTCGTGAAGTGGAGGAACGCGTCACCAAGCCGATGGAAAAGCTGCTGTGGGAGATCCCGGGCGTCGAGTATATCTACTCGACGTCCAGCCCCGGCGCCTCCACGGCCATCGTGCGCTTCCTGGTGGGACAGGACGAAGAGAAAGCCATCGTCCGGCTGAACCAGAAGCTGAGCGCCAACCTGGATCTGATCCCGCCCGGCGCATCGCAGCCGCTGGTGAAGCCCCGCTCGATCGACGACGTGCCCATCCTGGCGCTGACGTTCTGGAGCAAGCGCTACGGCGATTTCGAGCTGCGGCGCCTCGCGGCGCAAGTGGACGACGCGATCAAGCAGACTCCCGACGTCTCGGCCGTCACGCTGATCGGGGGCCAGCGCCGCGAGATTCGCATCACCCTGAATCTGGCCCGTCTGGCGGCCTACAATCTCTCGCCGGCCCAGGTGGCAGAAGCGCTGGGACTTTCAAATCGCCGTCTGCCCTCGGGCCAATTCGCGAGCGGGAACCAGCAGTTTCTTCTGGAGACCGGACAGTTTCTGTGTTCGCCCGAAGACGTCCGCAACGTGGTCGCCGGAGTCGCTAACGACAAGACCATCTTTGTGCGGGACGTTGCCGAGGTCAGCGACGGCGGCGAGGAACCGTCGCAATACGTTCGCTACTCGGAAGGCCGCGGCTCGTTTCCCGCCGTGACGATCGCAGTATCCAAGCGCAAGGGCACCAACGCCGTGACCGTTGCGGAGAACGTCCTCAGCCGGCTGGAGCGGCTGCGCGGCGGCGTTATTCCTTCCGACGTCCAAATGACAGTCACCCGAAACTACGGCGACACGGCCAAGGACAAATCCAACGAGCTGCTCTACCACATGTTCATTGCGGTCATTTCGGTGAGCGTGCTCATCGCGATCACGCTGGGATTGCGCGAATCGCTGATCGTATTCACCGCGATTCCAGTCACTCTGGCGCTGACGCTCACCGTTTTCTATCTGTACGGTTACACGCTGAACCGCATCACTCTTTTCGCGCTGATCTTTTCCATCGGCATCCTGGTAGACGACGCGATCGTGGTGCTGGAGAACATCGTCAGGCACTGGCGAATGCCGGGCAACGAGGCCAGGCCGCCCTTCGAAGTCGCGGTGGAGGCAGTGGACGAAGTCGGCAATCCGACCATCCTCGCCACGCTGGCTGTGGTAGCGGCCATCCTGCCCATGGCTTTCGTCGGCGGCTTGATGGGACCGTATATGCGGCCCATTCCCATCGGCGCCAGCGCCGCCATGCTTTTTTCGCTGCTGGTGGCTTTCATCGTGACGCCATGGGCCGCCGTGCGAATTCTTAAGGCTGCCGGCGCGCACCACGCCGGCGAGCGGGAAGCCGTCGTGACGCGGCTCTACCGCCGGGTGATGGGAACTCTCCTGCATCGGCCACTGTTCCGGTGGAGCTTCGTCGGCGGCGTGGTGGTGATGCTGCTGGCCTCGTGCGCGCTATTCTACATCGGTTTCGTCAAGGTCAAGATGCTGCCGTTCGATAACAAAAGCGAGTTTCAGGTGATTGTCGACATGCCCAACGGGACCACGCTGGAGCAAACGGCGCGGGTGGTGCAGCTGCTGGGCGAGGAAACGCAGAAGCAGCGCGAGGTGGTGAACATCCAAACGTACGCAGGGACGGCTTCGCCTTATAACTTCAATGGTCTGGTGCGCCACTACTACCTGCGCCGGGGGCCCAATGTGGCCGACATCCAGGTGAATCTCCTGCCAAAGGGCGCGCGCGATCTGCAAAGCCACGAGATCGCCAAGCAGGTGCGCCTGCGCCTGGAACCCATCGCGCAGCACTATGGTGCGCGGATCAAGGTAGCGGAGGTGCCGCCCGGACCGCCCGTGCTCGAGACATTGGTCGCGGAAGTATATGGGCCGGTGATGGAGAGGCGGATCGCGCTGGCGCGCCAAATCCGGGATCTGTTCAAGCAGACCAAGGGCGTGGTGGACGTCGATTGGTACGTAGAAGACGATCAAACGAAATACCGGCTGCTGGTGGAAGAAGAGAAAGCCGCCCTGAACGGGATCTCCGAAGACGACATCGCTCGCGCGATGCAGGTGGCCTCCGGCGGCACTCAAGCGGGGCTATTGCATCAGGACACGGAGAAGGAAGATGTCGCGCTGACCGTGCAGCTGGATCGCGCAACCCGGTCCGATCTGGAGCGCATCCAGAGCCTGAAGGTCGCGGGGCGCAATGGGCGCTTCGTCTCCCTGGCGGAACTGGTGCACGCCGAAAAAGTGGTCGAGGACAAGAGCATCTATCACAAGAACCTGCTGCCGGTTACGTATGTCACGGCCGACATTGCCGGAGAGATCGAAAGCCCGGTGTATGCAGTCCTCAAGCTGGGGCCGGAGATTGACAAGATCAAGATCCCCGAAGGATATGTCATGGAGCAGCACATGGCGGCGCTTCCTTCCGATCCGGATCGCTACTCGATGAAGTGGGATGGGGAATGGCACATCACCTATGAAGTGTTTCGCGACCTCGGTCTCGCCTTTGCCGTTGTCCTGATCCTGATCTATGGTCTGGTGGTCGGCTGGTTCCAGTCGTTCCTGACTCCGTTGATCATCATGGCGGCGATCCCGTTTTCTCTGGTGGGAATCATACCGGCGCACGGCTTGCTGCATGCGTTCTTCACCGCAACTTCGATGATCGGCTTCATTGCGGGGGCGGGAATCGTAGTGCGGAACTCGATCATCCTGGTGGATTTCATCGAGCTGCGCCTGCGCGAAGGCATGCCGGTAGACCAGGCCGTGATCGATGCGGGAGCAGTGCGCTTCCGCCCGATGATGCTGACGGCCGCAGCGGTGGTGGTCGGCTCGTCCGTGATTCTGTTCGATCCCATTTTTCAGGGCCTGGCGATCGCGCTCATGGCGGGAGAGGTCGCCTCTCTCCTGCTCTCGCGCATGACCGTTCCGGTCCTGTTCTATCTGTTTAACAAACGAAAGGGGAAGCTCGTATGACGGTAGATCGCTATTTGCGTATGATTGGCGGCGCCTTTGTGATGGTGACCCTCGCGCTGGGTTACTGGGTCAGCCCCTATTGGTTTTTGTTTACGGGGTTCGTCGGGCTCAACCTGTTCCAATCCGCTTTCACGAACTGGTGTCCCATGATGACGATTCTCCGCAAGTCCGGGGTCAGGGATTCTTAGGGCGCCCCACAGCGGTTGCGTGCTGCCTCACAACTTCACTTGCCGGTCACCGCGATGCCGTCCTTCAGGTCGTTGGCCGGGTGCAGGATCACTGCCTCTCCCGGATTCAGGCCGCGGATGATCTCGGTCTCGAGCGCATTCCGGTGTCCCACTTCCACCGGTCTTCGGCGCGCCCGCCCGCCTTCCACCACGAAAACGCTCCAGCGATCTCCGTCGCGGAACAGCGCGCTGCCCGGTGCGATCAGAACGTCCGGATTTTCCCAGATCACGATGCGCGCCTCCACGCGATAGCCGTCGCCCAGGCCCGTGGGCGGATCCAGGAAATCCGCGATCACGTTCACGCGCTGTTCCTCAATGCCCAGCGCTGAAACTTTCGTGAATCCGTAAGGCTCTACCATGCGGACGCGCGCCCGCAGAGCCTTCGGTCCGCCCCAGCCCTCGATGCTGACGGCCATGTCCGGTTTCACCTTCACCGCATCCGTCGACAGCAGATCGATCACGATCTCGATCTTGTTCGGGTTGCTCAGCGTCACCAGCGGGGTTCCGGCGGTCACGACGTGCTCGCTCGGCTCCAGGATCCGCAGAATCCGGGAGGCCACCGGCGATCGCAGTTCCACGATCCTGCCGCTCTTCTCCTGGGTTTCTTCGATCGAGATGAGACCCGCCCGTGCGCGGGCGACCTCGGCCTCCGCCGACTGCACCTTGAAACGGGCGCCCGCCAGCTCCTTCGCGGCTCGCTTTTCCGCCGTCTGGGCTTGCTCCAGCGTCTGCCGGGGCACTACGTCCTGACGCTGAAGATCCGTGTACCGCGCCACGTCCCGTTGCGTCTGCTCATGATCGGCCTCGGCGCGTTCTACATATTGCAGAGCTTCCTTCCTCAGCGCCTCCAGCGATTCGATTTCCGCCCTGGTTCGCGCCACCTCGCGCGCATCGATCGGCAAAGGGCTGATGGTGGCGATGACGTTTTGCGGCGTGACCGCGTCACCTTCGTGCAGCCGGATGCGGGAAAGCCGGCCGGCGATGGGCGCAGCCAGCGTAAACCGGTCGTGCGCGCGAGTCTGTCCGTCTTCGTCGATGCTCACCTGCATGCGGCCGCGCGCCACCCGTCCAATTTCGACCGACACCGGTTTGGGGCGGAGGGTCCACGCCACTAAGCTCAGCAGGCCCAGGACGACCGCCAATCCGAACAGTCTTGTGACGATGCGCTTCATGAGAACCTCATTCCCTGGACTTGAGCACCTCGGTTAGATCCATACGCGCGAGCCGCCGGAGAACCACCAGCCCCGACAGCAGACCCGCGATCACCACGATTCCGCCCGCATAGGTGTAGGAGATGGGTCCGATCACCAGAGGCAGCCGGATCAGGTCGCGCGCCAGGGCGTGTGAAGTGAGCCAGGAAAGCCCATAGCCAAGGGCCAATCCGAACGGGATCGCCAGCACCAGGAGGAGCCCCTGCTCGCCCAGCAGGATCCGCCCGATTTCGGCTTGCGTGTAGCCCAGTACGCGCAGGCTGGCAAGCTCGTGGCCGCGCTCCGATAGGGCGATCCGTAATCCGTTATACACGATTCCAAACGCGATGACACTCGCAAATCCCACCAGCATCGTGGTCGAGATCCAGATGGTATCGCCGTAGGATTTCCAGAAGCTGGCCAGCGCCACATCCTTAACGGCCACCGCACTGACCGAAGGCGTGCGCTTCAACAGGCTGTACAATCGCGCGGCTTGTGTTGGATCCACCTTGAGGTGCGCGCCGGAGATGGTGCCGGCCTCCCGCATCATCCGGTGCAACGCCTCTGCCTGCATGTATGCTCCGAGCCCGAGAGGCTGCTCCACCCATCCGGCGACGGTTACCAGGCGCACGGGCCGGGCGCCTTCCAGCACCTCGACCTGAATCTGGCTGCCGGGCGGCGCGCCCAGAATTTCGCCCAACCGGCTGTTCAGCACGATCCCTTCGGCGGGAACTTCGATCCGCGTCAGGTTGCGGTCGAGTAAAGGCCGCAGCGTGTCCTCGCGGCTTGTGCCGAGGATGCTCGATTTCCGGGACCGATGCCCAAAGCGGAGCCGCGCGGGAACCTCGCGAAACGCTTCCACCTGCAGCACACCGGGAAGCTGCGCCAGTTCATAGCGGGCATACTCCGGACGCGGCTCCTGAAACGCAATGGTGAGGTCTTCCCGCTGCATCCGTCGAAATTGAAGATCGACGAGATAGTTGACCGAGTCAATCGTGTAGCGGCCCACCACCAGGATCGAGACCGCCAGCGCGATGCCCAGGGACGCCGCCAGGGCTCTCCACGGGCGGCGCGACAGGTTGCGGAAGATCATGCGCGTCGCCGGAGCAATCCATTGCAGCAAGCCGCTGCGCTCCAGCACGCCCGCCCGGAACTTCTCCGGCGACTCCGGACGCATGGCCTCCGCGGGTGCGAGCGCCACGGCCCGGCGAGCCGCCGACAGAGCGCCGATACAGGCGGCGCCGGCTCCCACACCCACGGCCGCCAGCAGCAGGGAGGAATCGGGCCGCAGCGTCAGCACTGGAAAATGAAAATAGCGGGCGTACACGCCCGTGAACATCGAGCCGAGCCACAAGCCCCCGGAGATGCCCAGCACCGAACCGGGCAGAGCCGCCAGCAAACCGAATTCCAGGTAATGGCCGGCGATTTCCATGCGCCCATATCCGAATGCCTTGAGCACCGCGATCTGGCTCCGTTCCGTGGTCACCAGGCGCGACATCACCACATGCAGCAGAAAGGCGACAATCAGCAGGAAGATGGTCGGCAGCAGAAATCCCATGGTGCGGAGTTCCGTCAGTTCGTCGGCGATGAACCGGTAGGACATCTGGTCGGACCGTCCGTACGCCCCCAAACCGCCGTACGGCTCGAGCAGATGATCCAGGCGCTGGATCACGTCTGGCTCGCTGGCGCCTTGTGCGAGCGAGAGCGTCAAATCGTTGAACGCCTCCTTCATGTCGAAGGCCGCTTCCATGGTTTCGCGGCTGATCCACAATACGCCAAACCGCCGGTTGTCGGGAAAAATCTCGCCGGGCTTCACTTCGTACAGATACTCGGGCGATAACCCGATGCCGACGATCCGGAGCCGCTCCCACTTCCCATTCACCACCGCATCCACTGTGTCGTCGGTCTTCAGCCCGTTGGCCGCCGCCAAAGCTTCACTGATCACGACTTCGTTCGGGACATCGGGCTCGATGTAGCGGCCTTGCCGGAGAAACAGGTCGTTCAGCAGGGGAACGCGGCGCGCCGGAATCGACACCAGCCGGGCGGTGGCAGGCTCTTCCAGGCCGGGCACGTCAAGCGTGACATCGGTCACGATACGCGTTTGAACTTCCGCCACACCGGGGATCTCCGCAATCGATCGCGCCAGCGCCTGGGGGGCCCGCTTCACATGCGCGAAGACATCCGCGAACCGGTAGGCCGAGTAATACTCGGACCTTGCGAACAGCAGCGAGTCATAGGAAGAACGCATGGTCACGTAGGTGGCGATGCCGCAAGCCAGCACCGCTGTGATCGCGATCATCTGCCCCGCCATGCGGCCCAGGTCGCGGAACAGTTTGTGATGCAGCGCCGTCATGGTCACCAGCTCAGCTCCGAGGGAGAAATCCGCCGCTCGTTGCGGGTGATTTCGACGATCCGTCCGCTGCCCACCCGAATCACGCGGTCGGCCATTCCCGCGATTGCGGCGTTGTGGGTGATCACTACCGCGATGGTTCCGAGTTCCCTGTTGATCCGCTCGAGCACCTCCAGTACCAGCTTCCCCGTGGGATAATCCAGCGCTCCCGTGGGTTCGTCGCACAACAGAATATCGGGCCGCTTTGCCACGGCCCGGGCGATGGCTACCCTCTGCTGCTCGCCGCCGGAAAGTTGCGAAGGAAAGTGGTGCAGGCGTTCGCCCAGGTCCACCATCCGTAGCGCTTGCTCCGGATCCATCGGATGATCCGCGATCTCCGTAACCAGCGCGACATTCTCCAGTGCCGTCAGGCTGGGGATCAGATTGTAGAACTGGAAGACGAACCCGACATGCTCGCGGCGAAACCGCGTAAGAGCCGCGTCACCGCCGCCGGTCAACTGGTGGTCCAGATAATGAACCTCGCCGGCGGTAGGCGCGTCCAAGCCGCCCAGAATATTGAGCAGGGTCGATTTCCCGCTGCCCGAAGGCCCCAGCACCACCACGAATTCCCCGGCGTAGAGATCCAGATCGACGCCCCGGAGCGCGTGCACCTCCACGTCGCCCATACGATAGATTTTCGTAACGCCGTGGATGTGGAATACCGGGTCTTTGCCAGCCAGATCGGTGCGGAGGGGTAACTCGGTGGCCGGTGTCACGCCTTGGAAAGTGCACTTGGCATGCCTTTCCAGGCTGCGCCGGCAAGGGGTTTGAGGCTCTCCGTGCAAACCCCTGCGTAAAAGGGCGCAGCCGGTGCGTCGCAACGCCCACCTAGGAAACCTGGTCCTGACGGCGGTACAGCCATTTCTCGATTTCCACCGCAATCCAGACCAGCGAGCACAGCGCCAGCGTAAACAGCAGCTCTCCCGCGCTGAGAGCAGCCGTCTTGAACACGCGCTGAAACGGCGCCCAATAGATCACGGCCATCTGTAAACCGACCGTCAGTGTCACTGCCCCCAGCAACGGCAAGTTGGAAAACAGCCCCATCCGCCACAATGGCTCGGTGTCCGAGCGCACGGCCATCACATGGGCCATCTGCGAAACGGTCAGCACCGTGAACACGATCGTCTGCCAGTGGGCGGAACCGGAGCGGATCGCATAAGCCTGGGAAAAAATCGACAATCCCGCGATCATCAGGCCCACCCACAGCACGTGCTGCCAGAGACCGCGCGCGAACAGGCTTTCGGCGGGCGGCCTGGGCGGGCGATCCATTAGAGACCGTTCCGCCGGTTCCACCGCGAGCGCGAGCCCCGGCAATCCGTCGGTGACCAGATTCGTCCACAGGATATGAATCGGCAAGAGCGGTACCGGCAGGCCCAGGAACGGGGCCAGGAAAAGAGTCCAAATCTCAGCCGCATTGCTGGCCATGATGAATTTGACGAACTTGCGGATGTTCTCAAAAATGTGCCGGCCTTCCCGCACTGCGGCCACGATGGTGGCGAAGTTATCGTCCAGCAGAACCAGATCCGACGCTTCCCTCGCGACGTCGGTACCGCCCCGGCCCATGGCAATGCCGATGTTGGAGCGCTGCAACGCGGGGGCATCGTTCACGCCATCACCGGTCATGGCCACGAATTCGCCCTGCATCTGGAGCGCTTCCACGATCCGCAGCTTCTGGGCAGGATCCACGCGAGCGTATACGCGTGCCCTCCTGACTTGCTGCTCCAGCTCGCGCTGCGGCATAGCCGCCAGTTCCGGACCAGTAACC
>DATIRX010000581.1:0-4773 GCA_035469225.1 Bryobacteraceae bacterium | reverse complement strand
GTGGGATATTTGTTCACTCAAAGACTGGTCCGATCCAGCAAGCCCACGCCATGGTCCGCCGCACGCGGAGTAGCCGAATTGCGCGAATCGAGTTGGATTTCCGTGCCCCTGACCGTCGGCTGGCTGGGGCCCAAGATTCTGCTGCCCATCGCAGGGCGTGACTGGGATGCAGTGAAACTTCGGGCAGTATTAGCCCACGAGGAAGCTCACGTCCGTCGGGCGGACTGGATGATCGGAATTGTGGCGCGAGTGAACTGCTGCCTGTTCTGGTTCCATCCTCTCGCGTGGTGGTTGAAGCGCGAGCTTGCTGTGCTGGCTGAATACGCCTGTGATGATTCGGCACTCGCTATTCTTCCCGATCGCGGGGGCTATGCGAAGGTTCTGCTGGATATGGCATCTGCAGCGAAGTCCGCAAGCGGGCGCCTGGTGTGGGGAGCAATATCGATGGCAAAGCACAGCACAGTACAGAAGAGAATCGATCAGATTCTGGACGAGACGCGGCAGATTCCGAAGGCCTTCGGAGCCTGTCGATGGGCGACTCTGGCGGTGTGCAGCTTGCCGCTGGTGTATCTCGCCTCAGCGGTCCAACTGGCTCCCGCGCAATCGCCGCCACTGCCTGTTCCAGCGATCGCGCAGTCACCGGCGCCCGTCTCACCCGTGGCGCCCGCGCCGCAAGTCGGCAGAGCGCTAGAGAGCCCCTATACCAAATGGCTGGATCAGGACGTGCGCTGGATCATCGCCGACATGGAGCGAGCCAGCTTCATGAGCCTCCGCACGGACGCAGACCGCGAGAAGTTCATTGAAGCATTCTGGCTGCAGCGCGATCCTACGCCGGGAACTGAAGAAAACGAATACAAAGAAGAGCATTACCGCCGGATCGCTTACGCCAATGATCACTTGGCTGAAGCGGATCCCGGTTGGAATACCGACCGAGGCATGGTTTACATCCGGTTCGGTCCACCAGACGCGATCGACGTGCATGGAGGAATCCCGGGCGTCAATTACGCCTACGAGTCATGGCAGTACCGCTACATCCAAGGAATAGGAACCGGTGTGACGCTCGAGTTCGTCGACACAACCATGACGGGCCGATACCATCTGACCCGCGACCCATCCGAGAAACAAACGCGCCGGTAGGTTTACTTCGGAAGCACCGCGACCATCTTGAACGTCCCGGGATCCTTGTCTTGAGAGCTGCGTCGCTACGGTAGTTCAGCTTTCCCTCGATCAGCCAGGCCGTTCCGCGACTAGCGAACCTGTTACCCTTAGCTGTGAAACAAAAGACCCTGCCTCGAGATCGCGTCGTTATCAACAGCTCCTATTACTGCAAGCGGGGCGATCGGACCGATCTGATCCTGGTCTTCAACGCCGACTCCTACGTGGTTGCCGAATACCACCAGCAGACGGGCGGCTTGAAATGGCAAAGGGTCGTGCTGGCTACTCACAAAGATTCTATTGACCGCTGGCTTCGCGTAAGCTTCCCTTCCAAAATCAGGGCAGCGGCGGCAGCCGTTTCCGCATAATCGCCCGTTCTTCCAGATGACCAAAGTGGTCATGCTGCGTTGATTCCGCATCATCGCAGTCTTCAATCGGATCGGCTACCATGGTGCTCTTGAGGGAGGACCGCATGGCAATCGGCAGGTCCGTTTCAATGTTCCTTTGTCTGGCTGCAATCGCCGCGGCCCAGGGCGTGGACTTCGCGAACACCGAGATCCGGACGGTCAAGATCGCCGACGGCCTCCACGTGCTGATGGGCGGCCCGGCGCAGGGCAATATCATTGTGTCCTCCGGCAGCGACGGTCTGTTTCTGATCGATTCCATGTACGGCCCCATGCACCAAAAGATCATGGACGCCGTGCGCAAAATCAGCCCGCAGCCGATTCGCTATCTGGTCAATACGCACCTGCATGGCGATCATACCGGCGGCAATGAAGACATGGCCAGGCTTGGCGCAGTGATCATTTCGCATGAAATCATGCGCAAGCGGATGGCTAAACAAAAGAACCCGCCGCCGGCGGGCGAACTTCCGGTCCTGACCTACACCGACAGCCTGACGCTGCACTTCAACGGGGAGGAAATCTACATCTACCATCCTCAGCCCGCGCACACCGACGGCGACTCCATCATTTACTTCCGGCACGCAAACGTCATGCATGTGGGCGACGTGCCGTCGTCGCTCCGCTATCCCAACATCGGAGTGAATGAAGGCGGCACTGTGGAGGGCATGATCGCCGCCGCACAGCAGGTCATGCAGATCGCGAACCCGCAGACCAAAATCATTCCGGGCCATCTGGGCCCGGTCGTCGGATTCAATGAGATCCGGCAGCAGCTCGAAATGTTCGTGACCGTGCGCGATCGCGTGCGAAGCGCCATCCGCGCAGGGAAAACGCTGGATCAGGTAGTGGCTTCGAAGCCCACCGCGGATCTGGATGCGCCTCGCATGGGCGGCGCCATCACACCCGACCGGTTCGTCGCGCTGGTCTACACCGACCTGTCGCGCAGAGCGAAGTAGCCCTCAGTCTCCGTCTTTCGCGCGCCCCTTCCGGTCGATCCATTGCTTGATCGGCAGCAGCGCGCGCAAGGTGAACAGATTCAGAAGCGCCAGCGCCACGGCGATTCCGTAGTGCCCCATCGCGACCGATGCGCCGATCACGCCGGCATTCCAGACGCTGGCGGCGGTGGCCGTGCCCCGCACGTTTGCGCCCTCCTTGAGGATGGCGCCCCCGCCTACGAATCCAATTCCTGTAATCAGGCCCTGCAGCACGCGCGATTGCGCTGCCACATCGGGCTGCGGGCCCAGCACCAGCAGATAGCCGCAGCTCGCCATGCCGACGATGGGGAAGGTACGAAGTCCCGCGCTGTGCGCCTCGCGTTCGCGATCCCAGCCGATGAGAGCCGTAAGCGCATAAGTGAGCGCGATCTCCTGCACGTCCTTCCACAGTTCCGGCGATACAGCCAGCCAGTCAAACACGGGGCAGGCCCTCCTGAGTCATGTTACTCTGAAGTCGCATCGGCGGTGCATGCTCCCCCGGATCACCCTTGTTCTAGCCTGTATCGGCGTTCTGTCCCTTTGGAATGTGCTGCGCGCGCAGCGCCCTTTCCAGGAATGGCCGGCCATCGAGTACGAAAACTTCAAGCTTCCGCCGGACTATCAAAACGATGCAGAATGGGTGCGCGCCCGTCTGCGTTATCCCGATATTTTTGGCTATCCGAACGATTCCCGCGTTCGCTTGAACGACGGGCGCCCGTTTCCGGGCTACTGGACCATGGATTATCCGCGCTCGGATCGCCATCTCCTGCAAGGCATCCGGCGGCTGACCCGCATCGACACGCGATCGGTGGAGCAAGTGGTGAGCCTGGATGGCACCGACGACATCTATAACTTTCCTGCCGCCTATGCATCGGAGGTGGGCCATTGGGAGCTGCCGGAGAAGGAAGCCGGACAGCTACGCGAGTACCTGCTGCGCGGCGGGTTTCTGATGGTGGATGATTTCCATGGATCCAATGCTCGGGATAACGAGCAAGGCATCAATGAATGGGAACAATTCACCGACAGCCTCAGCCGGGTTTTACCGGGCCGGCTGGTTCAGGATATTCCCAATAACGATCCGATTTTCCACACCGTTTCCGATTTGACGGAGCGCTTTCAGGTGCCGGGCGCGCAGTTCTTCGAAACCGGGCGCACCTACGAAAAAGGCGATACGGGCAAAGAACCCCATTGGCGGGCTGTTCGCGACGATAACGGCCGCATCGTGGTGGCTATTTTCCACAACATGGATCTGGGCGATGCCTGGGAAGTTTCCGACGAGCCGCGCTATCCGGAGAAGTGGGCTTCGCTCGCCTACCGGATCGCCGTGAACTACTTCATCTACGACCTGAGCCACTAAGCTAGTCCGTTTCTCCGGCAAAGTGTTATCTTTAGTTTTCGTGGCGGAGCCGCGCAGTTACGCAGAGATTCTCCGGAGCGGGCACGTTCCCGGCAGGGATTTTCGCGTTGCGTTCGGGGATAGCAAAGTCGAACTCTGCCTCTTGATTGCGCCGCATGGCGGCGGCATCGAGCCGGGCACTTCAGACATTATGCGCGCCGTGGTGGAAACCGGTGGTTGGGCCTGGTATGAGTTTGCAGGCTTTCTGCGGCAGGGCAACCGGGACGCGCTGCATATTGCCAGCACGCACTTCGATGAACCCACGCTGACGGCCATGCTTCCGCAGACCGGATTCGTGGTCGCATTTCATGGCTCGAGCGACGCGGCAGAACCGCTCGTCTATGTGGGCGGTAAATGGACCCTGGGGCGCCAGACGGTGATCGGATCGATCAATAGCGCCTGGCGCGAACATGGGATTCGGGCCGTCGACGCATTGGAAACCGAAGCCGCCGCGCATCTTCAAGGCTTGGACGACTCCAATATCACCAATCGCGGAAAGCGCGGGGAAGGCGTCCAGCTGGAGTTCTCGCGGGGAGCACGAAACCTGCTGTTCCCGCCGGATGCATCGCGAGAAGCGCGCGGCCGCCGAAGTGTGCAGCTGCGGCCTCTGGCTGCGTCCATACACGCCGCCACCAAACAGCTGTGCGAGACCCTGAAGCGGGCCTAGGTTTAGCGGCTACTGCTTGCCTGAATTCTTGGCCGCTTCCTGCTCCGCGACGCGAGCTCCACGCAAAGTGTTGGCGAGGCCGTAATTGCCCTCGTGGCAGCCGAATTCGTAAATCGGCCCCTGGCCGGTGGTCCAGACCAGCTCCGCGGTCCAGGGCTGGTCCCAGGTCTCGCGATCTTC
>DATIRX010000580.1:0-7203 GCA_035469225.1 Bryobacteraceae bacterium | reverse complement strand
GGACGGAGATTCGCGCGGACATTGGGAAGGCAACACTCTGGTCGTGGATACCACCAATTACAACGGCAAGGGCTGGATCGCGACCAGCGCCGCCACCGGCCGGATCAAGGGCATCCCGCAGAGCGAGGCGCTACACGTGGTGGAGCGTTTCACTCGCATCGCGGAAGGCACTATCCAGTACGAAGTCACCATCGACGATCCGAACGTGTATACGCAACCGTGGAAGGTCGTGATCCCGTTAACTCGCGATCCGGAATATGTGCTCTACGAGTACGCCTGCCAGGAAGGAAACCAGGCCGTGGAAAACATCCTGCGGGGCGGGCGGGCCAAGGACGCCAAATGACTGTTTCCCGCCGCAACATCATGGCCGGCGCGCTGCTCGCTCCCGCAGCCGCGATCGCACAAAGCACCGCCCAGAAAGCTCCCAAGCTGTGGTCCAACGAATACTGGGCCCAAAAGGGGAGCGTGAAGCTGTACATGTTCCGCAAGCGCGCGACTCCCCCCAAAGCCGGCGAGAAGCCCCTGCCCGTGCTGCTCTTGATTCACGGCTCTTCGAATTCCAGCCGCTCCTCCTTCGACCTGGCCACGCCGGGGAAAGGCGAGTATTCGGTGATGAACGTCTTCGCCAAACTGGGTTACGACGTCTGGACCATGGATCATGAGAACTATGGCCGCTCCAGCCAGACCCAGAGCAACTCCGATATCGCGAGCGGCGTCGCCGATATTCAGGCCGGCATGGAAGTCGTCGCGCGCGAAACCGGACGCCAGAAAGTGCACCTGTTTGGCGAATCATCGGGCGCGATCCGCGCCGGCGCGTACGCAGTGGCCCAGCCCAAACGCGTAGACCGGTTGGTTCTGGGAGCGTTCACCTATAAAGGCGAGAACTCTCCGACGCTGACGGAACGCGCCAAGAACCTGGATTATTACCGCACGCACAACCGCCGGTTGCGCGACCGCGACATGATTCGGAGCATCTTCACCCGCGACAAACCGGGCACTTCGGATGCCTCCATCGCCGAATTCCTGGCGGATGAGGAGTTGAAGTTCGGCGATCAGGTTCCGACAGGAACGTATCTCGATATGACCGCGAACCTCCCCTTGGTGGATCCCAAGCGGGTGACCGCGCCGGTACTGCTGGTTCGCGGCGAATACGACGGCATCGCCACGATGGGCGATCTTACGGACTTTTTCTCCCAACTCCCCAGCGGCGACCGCCAGTTCGTGGTGTTGCCGGGGATGGCGCACTCCGTAGTGATGGGGCTGAACCGCCAGACGTTCTGGCATACGATGCACGCGTTCCTATCGATGCCGACGTCCTAAGGGGGATAGTTATGTTTCCAACGAAGATTCTGCTTATTTGCGGGTTGGTGCTTCTGGCGGGCTGTTCCCAGGCCCCGCAGGACTCAGCCAAGCAAGAGACCACGCCCGTGACGCATTCGGTAACCATGTTCGAAGGCGCACGCATAATCACGGGGGATGGCAGCGCTCCCCTCGAAGACTCCGTGATTCTGATGGAGGACGCCAAGATTACAGGAGTGGGACACAAGGGAGAGCTCACTGCCCCGCCCGGCGCGGCGCGCGTGGACCTGACCGGCAAGACCGTGATGCCGGCACTCGTGGACACGCACACGCACCTGGGATGGGCCGTCATCAAAACCGGAAAAATCGGAGCGGATACGTATACAAAGGACAACCTGATCGACCATCTGCATCGGCTGGCCTACTACGGCGTGGCGGCAACGCAAAGTATGGGGATCGATCCGGGCGAAACTCCTTACGAAGTGCGGGCGAACCCGGTTCCCGATGCGGCCCTGTTTCACACCGCAGGCCGCGGCATGGGCCGCACCAACGCAGGCCCGGGGCAGCCTTACTGGAAGCCTGTGGCGTACGCCGTCGAAACGGAAGCCGACGCCCGCAAAGCAGTGCAGGAGCTGGCGGCGAAGAAGGTGGATTGGGTCAAGTTCTGGGTGGATGATCGTGGCGGAACCGTCCCCAAGCTTACTCCCGCACTCTATCGCGCGATTATCGACGAAGCGCACAAGAACGGCCTCCGCGCGGTTGCCCACATTTACTATCTGGCCGACGCCAAAGATCTGCTTCGAGCGGGACTCGACGGATTCGCGCACGGCGTCCGCGACAAGGACATCGACGACGAATTCATGCAGCTCATCAAGGCTCGTCCCAACTTCTTCGTCATCCCCAATCTTCCGGACAACGGCACCGGATTGAAAGATCCCATGTGGCTGAGCGAAACGGTCCCCGCATCGGAGATCAAGCGGCTGACGGACGCATGGCAGAATCGCTCTCCCGCCGATGCCAAGAAGGCCAGCGAATTCTTCGCCGTCCAGGCGCGCAATCTGAAGAAGCTGAGCGACGCGGGCGTGCGGATCGGGTTCGGAACGGATTCCGGCGTCACCGTCGGCTGGACGGCCCATGAAGAGCTGACCGACATGGTCTCGGCGGGCATGACGCCCGCTCAAGTGATCACCGCCGCCACCAAGACTTCGGCGGAGATCCTGAAGATGGAGCAACTCGGCACCGTGGCTCCGGGGAAAAGCGCCGACTTCATCGTGCTGGACGCCAATCCGCTGGACAACATCACCAATACCCGGAAGATCGCCAAAGTGTACCTCCGCGGCAAAGAAGTCAATCGCGCAGGCTTGCGAACCGGCTTCGTTGGACCGTAGGCGTCCGACCCACCTTTGACACCCTGCTGCGGGCCAACTAAAATCTAGGCCAGATATAGGAGTGCTCTATGAAAAGCTTCCTCATTTTTCTGGCGATCCCGGTATGTGCGCTCGCAGCCGACCTGGGCAGCGACCGGGCGGTTACCTTTACCAAAGACATCGCGCCCATTTTTCAGGAAAAGTGCCAGGAGTGCCATCGCGCCGGATCCATGGCGCCCATGTCGCTGGTGACTTATGAGGAAGCCCGTCCGTGGGCCAAATCCATCCGCCAGCGCGTGGTCGCGCGCCAGATGCCGCCCTGGCACATCGACATGACGGTGGGCGTCCACAAATTCAAGAATGATATGTCGCTGTCGGACGATCAGATCAACACCATCGCACGCTGGGTGGATTTGGGCGCCCCTCAGGGCGATCCGAAGGACATGCCGAAGCCCAAACAGTGGCCCAAGGCGAACGAGTGGCAGGCTGCCAAGGAAATCGGCACACAGCCCGATCTGATCGTTGAAGCCACTCCCTACACCATGCCCGGTAAGAGCCAGGACGTCTGGTGGCGTCCGCTGGCGGACATCCCGTTAACCGAGCCGCGCTGGGTGCGCGCTGTGGAAGTGCGGCCCGCCACGGCGGAAGCGCGCAAAACGATTCATCACGCGGTGGCGTACCTGGTGCAGGACGATGCCGATGCTCCCACGGCCACCTCGACCAACGATGCCGACCGGCAAGGAGTGCTGATGGAGTGGGCCATCGGGAAGTCCTATGACATATTCCATCCCAACACCGGCAAGCTGCTGCTGCCCGGATCGAAAATTTCCTGGGACGTGCATATTCACGCCGTGGGCGAGGAAATTCCATCGGGCGTGCAGTTGGCACTGTGGCTGTATCCCAAGGGCCAGGAGCCGAAATATCGCACGCATTTGACCGCGTTCCCGGGGAAGACGGGACCGAACCTGGACCTTCCGCCCAACACCATCGTAGAAAGCCAGGGCTTCACGGTGCTTAAGCAGGCGGCGATCCTGGAAAATATTCAGCCGCACATGCACCTGCGCGGCAAGGCCATGTCGCTTGAAGCCATCCTGCCCGACGGTACGAATCAGATGGTCAGCTACGTCGGCAACTTCAACTTCAATTGGATGACGAATTACATCTATGACGAGGACGCCGCACCGGTGCTGCCCAAAGGCACCGTGATCAAAGTCACCACCTGGCACGACAATACCAGCAACAATCCGCACAATCCCGATCCGGACCAGTGGGTGGGATATGGGCATCGCACGGTGGATGAAATGGCGCATGCCTGGGTGAACGTCACCTATATTAGCGACGAAGACTATAGCGCCTGGGCGTCCAAGCATAAGAAATGAGGCTGCCGCTCCTTCTGTTCGGCACGGCGCTGGCGTGCGCGCAGTCGCTTCCGCTGGAGCCGACGCACGAATCCGGCGCGAACGTCACCGGCGCATTCGAAGGCTGGTATAAGACGCCCGACGGCAGCTTCAATCTATTGCTCGGCTATTTCAACCGGAACACCAAACAGGAATTAGATGTCCCCATCGGGCCGAACAACCGTATCGAGCCGGGCGGTCCGGATCGCGGCCAGCCCACGCACTTTCTGGCAGGCCGGCAGTGGGGATTGTTTGTGGTGAAGGTGCCCGGCGATTTCGGTTCGAACAAGCTTACCTGGACGCTGACTGTCAACGGTAAGACCACCACGATTCCAGCCAGCCTGCATCCGGACTACGAAATCTCTCCGCTGAAAGAAGAGGCGGTAGGGAACACGCCGCCGGTCCTGCGTTTCGATCCGCAGGGTCCCTCGGCCCAGGGACCGCAAGGGATGACCGTCGAGCGAGCCACTACGCTGGCGAATCCATTGACGCTTACCGTGTGGGTCACAGACGACGGTAAGTTCACCAGTTCATCCGGTGCCCGCCCGAAGCGCGCCGTAGAACCTATCACGCTCCGCTGGACCAAATATCGCGGACCCGGGACCGTCACGTTTGCGAATCAACGCCCGGCGGTCACGGGCGGGAGCGCCACGACCACGGCAAAATTCAGCGAACCGGGAGACTACGTCCTGCACATCCTGGTAAATGACACCTCGGGCGACGGCGGCGGCGGATTCCAATGCTGCTGGACCAACGGCGAAGTGAAGGTCGCGGTCAAATAGAGTCGTCCAACTCTAACGCGGACGTTCCATTCCCATTTTCTTCAGCGCGGGCTCGGCCGCGGAGCTTGCGAGAAATTTCATCAGCCTTTTGCCGGCGTTTTCGTCTTTGATATTCGCGCTTGCTCCAGCGGCGAAATTTACGTAATTCTGCACGTCCTGAGGCAGCGGCCCCACCAGCTGGACTCCCTTGGCCGGCAGGATCTCGCTCACCAGCGTCAGGATCATCTCCGCCGACCCGTCCGCAACGCGAGCGTTCGCGCGGGTGGAACCTTGCTCCAGGATAATCTTGGGCTTCATCGCATCAGCGATCCCGAACTTATCGAACATCTGGAGAATGTAGACGCGGCTGGCGCCATCCTGCGCGAACGTCACCGATTTCGCCGCGAGCAACGTGCGTTTGAGCGCAGCCGAGGTCCCGATGTCGGGTTTGGCAGCGCCCGCGCGCACGCCCACGCCGATACCGCAGCGGGCGATCTCGGTTCGATTGGCCGCGGTGATCTTTCCAGCCTTGACGAGTTCGTCGATCACATCAGAGGTGAGGATCGCCACTTCGAAGGCTACCCCGCTCTCGATTCGTTTCTTGACCGATGACGAAGTACCGTACTCGATGGCCAGCGGCCGCCCCACGGCGCGCACAGCTTTCGGGCGCACCTCATCGATCACGGCCTTCACCCCGTTCGAAGCTAATACGTGGAGCGGGGGATCGGCCGGTGCGGCGCCAAAGGCCGCGAACAGCAGCATTCCGACAACGGCGATGGAGCGTCTCTTCATGGCAATATTCTACAGCAGATACGCTGATACGATAGGTCGGAACGGAGAACCACTATGCCCAAGTATCCGAGCCGCCGCGAAATGCTGTACTACACCGGCGGAATGATGGCAGCGGCGGCCGCAAAGGCCCAGACTCCTGCTGCTGCCGTCAGCCCGATCATGATGCGGCTAAGCACCTTTATGAGCGCCGCCGCCGCCGCGGCGCTTCCCGCCGAAGTCGTCGAAAAGACCAAGCACATGATTCTGGACACTCTGGCAGCCATGATCTCAGGCTCGGAGCTGCCGCCCGGCAAGTTCGCCATCAATTTCGCCCGCGCCTACAAGGGCGACCGCGTCGCGACCGTGGCCGGGTCTAACATCCTGTGCGGGCCGATTGAGGCAGCGCTCGCCAACGGCATGCTGGCGCATTCCGACGAGACCGACGATACGCATCCCCCGTCGCAATCGCATCCCGGATGCGCCACGGTTCCCGCCGCGCTGGCCGCGGGCGAGCGGTTCAACATCAGCGGCCGGCAATTCCTGCGCGCGGTCACTCTGGGCTACGATGTCGGCACGCGCGTGACGGCCACTCTGGGCCGGTTGCAGTACATGTTCGACAGCCACCGCAGTACTCATTCCATCGCTGGAACCTTCTGCGCGGCCGCTGCCGCCGGATGTGCCGCGAGCCTGAATGCCCGGCAAATGCGCTGGCTGCTCTCCTACACGGCGCAGCAGGCCTCGGGAACCGCCGCCTGGCAGCGCGACACCGATCACATAGAAAAAGCGTTCGATTTCGCCGGAATGCCGGCCCGCAACGGTGTAACTTCGGCTTTGCTGGTGCAGGCCGGCGGAACAGGCGTGGAGGACATTTTCTCAGGAGCCGACAACTTCTTTGACGCGTTTTTGCCGAAAAACGATCCATCCATGGTGATCGACAAACTCGGCGAGCGCTATGAGATCAGCCGGACGAACATCAAGAAGTGGACCGTAGGTTCGCCCATTCAGGCTCCTCTGGATGCACTCGAGATCCTGATGAAGCGGCATAAGTTCCAGCCCGATGAGGTCAGACAGATCGTGGTTCGCGCGGCCACCAATGAGGCCAAGATCGTCGATAACCGCGAAATCCCCGATATCTGTATGCAACACATGGTCGCGGTGATGCTGATCGACAAGACGGCCTCCTTCAAATCGGCGCACGACACGGCCCGCATGAAAGATCCGTCGATCCTGCGACAGCGCGCCAAGGTTCAGCTTGTGGGGGACGCGGAGCTGGAGAAACTGATGCCCCGGCGCGTGGGGATCGTCGAAGTGACGCTCAACGATGGAATGCGCTTTACCGAGCGCGTCGAAAACGTGCGCGGCACGCTTGAAAATCCCATGCCCCGCGAAGAGGTGATCGCCAAAGCCCGCGACCTGATCACGCCAGTTCTGGGAGCTACGACCTCCGCGAAGCTGATTGACAAGGTGTTCGATATCGAGAACGTCAAGAGCGTTCTCGAATTACGGCCGCTCATACAAAAGGCTTAAAGCTTTTTAGACCACGCCACGATCGCATCGGCCACCGCATTGGGTTGCTCGACAATGATCGCGTGCGCTGCGTGCGGGATT
>DATIRX010000579.1:0-2827 GCA_035469225.1 Bryobacteraceae bacterium | reverse complement strand
TCGCCCGTGTTGGCGTTGATTGCGTAGAGGCGACCCCATGGTGGTTTGTTGCACGGGAAGCCGCCCGCGGTGAAGCCGCTGTACGGACCCGGCCCCGAGATACTTCCCCGATCGTAGGGCTGTGGGGATCCGGTGCCGCTGCCATAGTTGCCGCCTTCCACCTTCTTCTCGATCCAGCCGGTGAGGGCCGAGTCGCTGGTCGCCACAAACACGTAGCCCGTGGTCGGATCGGCCGAGGTGCCGCCCCAGTTCGGCGCACCCACGCCGGGGAACTGGACGGTACTCTTGGGCGGCGTGCCCGCCTCATGATAGAGGAAAGGCGTGAACGGGCCTTCGTTGCGATATCCGCCGGCCTTCTCCCACATCTCTTCGCAGGCCTTAACGTGCTCGGGAGTGGTATCGGCGGCGGTGACCATGTCCTTCGCCTTGTCGAAGCTGTTGCGAGTCAGCGGCGGAGGCTTTACCGGGAACGGCTGCGTGGGCGAATACCATTCGCCGGGCACGTCACCCTTGGGAACGGGCCGCTCCACAACGCCGTGAATCGGTTCGCCGGTTTCGCGATTCAAGATAAACATGAGCGCGTTCTTGCTGATCACGGCCATGGCGGGAATTCTGCGGCCGTCTTTGGTTATGTCGAACAAGCTGGGAGCGGCGGGCAGATCGATGTCCCACAGATCGTGATGGACCACCTGGAAATGCCACTTGTATTTTCCGGTATTCGCATCCACGGCCACGATGGAGTTTGCGTAAAGATTCGCGCCGGGACGATCGCCGCCCCAGTAGTTGCCCGCCGGACTCCCCAACGGCATGTAAATCAGATCGCGCGCTTCATCCACGGTGAAATACCAGCCCCACACGTTCACCCCGGCGCGCTTCTTCCAGCCGTCATTGAGCCAGGTATCGTGACCCGGATCGCCGGGCTGGGCGATCGTTTTGAAATCCCACAGCTTCGATCCGTTGCGCGCGTCGTAGACGCGGGTATCGCCGGGAGGGCCGTCCGTGCTCTCGCCATTGTTGTTTCCCAGGATCACCAGGTTCTTGTAAACGTAGGGAGCGCCGCCCCAGTTGATGCCGATCTCGACCGTGCCCTCCTTGCCGAAGCCGGGATCGATGGCCCCGGTGTTGGCATTGAGCGCCATCATCTTCGTTCCGGTGGTGAAAAGGATGTGCGGCGGATTGTTCCCGTCGCCGGACCAATAGCCGACCGCCCGGTTGCCAACCGCGCCGGGCGCCGCGTAGCTCCAGATTTCCTTTCCGCTGTCGGCTTCCAGCGCGAGTACGCGCGAGCCCGCCGGGATATACATCACTCCATTGACGACAATCGGCGTTACTTCGCCGCCGATTCCTCCACCTCCGCCTTTTCCTTTCCCTTTACCGCCGCCTTTCCCGTTATCGGGCGCCGGGGGCGGAGCAGGCGGGCGATAGGTCCATGCCTGTTTGAGCTGTGCGACGTTGCCGGTGTTGATCTGGGTCAGGGGCGAGAAACGGTCGCTCGACAGGTCGCGGCTATAGAGCGGCCAATCGCCCGGAGGGATCGCCGTAACTTGTTTCGCAGGAGCAGGTTTACTCTTACCTTGCTGTGCAGGTCCCACTTGAACCAGCAGAGCCGACAGCAAGGTGACGCCGGCTACTGCGAATATCCACTTTGAGTGCATGAACGGAATCCTCTGAGCAATTCTAACGCGCTGGCCGCACACGAAGAATTTGCACGCGAAAAAGCGTGTGCCCCTAGCGCAGCCGGCTCCGCTCGATCACGCGGAGAGTCACGCTGGGCGTGGTGCTCTCCTGCACGCGCACGGACGCAGCCGAACTTTCAAACGGCTGGCGGTAATCGCGATCCATCCAGGCGTTGGTCTCGACTTCCTCCCAGGCGAAAATCCTGTAATCGCCGGGAGGCAGGCCGTGCAGCGTGAAATTGCCGGAGGCGTCGGTGGTCACCAGCTTGTTCATGTCGCGCCGCAAGGAGAAGGAAGACGGGACGACGGTGACTTGCACACTCGCGGCCGCTTCGCCGCGCGCGTTCTGGACCGATCCCGTCACGTCGCCGGCCGCGGGAGCCAGCACCACGTCGATCGGTCCGCCGCCGTAGCTGAGATCGAGTGTCGCATCCGGCATCTCGCGGCCGGCCAGCTTGACCGATTTCAGATAGTATCCGTCGGGCAGGCCGCCGGCCTCCACGATATAAGCGTCGGCGGAGAGCTCGGTCTGAAACGATCCGTCGTCGGCAAGCTGCGTTTGTCCGTTGCGGCCCTGATTCCCGGGTCCGGGTTCCGAGGGCGTGAACGTAAGCCGCACCGAGGAGAGACGAACCGCGGGCTGGGTGCTATCCACCGTGACTTTGCCCGAAACGGCCATTGCCGGCTGCAGGCGAACCGCCACGTTGTTCACATCGCTGTTGCCGACGTCCACCGGTACGCGCGCAGTGACGCGCTGCTGCGCTGGTCCCGGAGCCTGAGCAACAACGTAGTAGGACCCCGGCGGCACCGCGGCGAATTCGAAGGTCCCGTCGGCGGCGTTCAACGCCGCGCCTGCAATCTGCCGTCCGCCACCGCTTCGGGGCGTCAAAGCCAGAATTACTCCGCCGCCTCCTGGAATGAATCCGTCTCCGGCTTTGCCCTTGCCTTTCTGCTTGGTTGCATCCGCCGCGGTAGCCGCAGCGGGCAAACCCGCCACCGACCCGGCGACTCGATGGAAACGCGTCTTCCGTACGCGGATATCGATCCCTCGCATTTCACTCCCGGCCACCAGATCGAGCCCCGACGCCCCATTCGCGTCGGTCAGGTTGGGGTAATAGGTGGTGACGTAGTCTTCGATGGTCTCCCCCGGT
>DATIRX010000578.1:0-6270 GCA_035469225.1 Bryobacteraceae bacterium | reverse complement strand
GTTAGGCAGGACTCGCCTGGCCATCCGGTAAAGTCATCCCCGCACATGCAAAGGCCCCGGTCTGATGGATTAGAGTGAACATGATGCTACGCATCTCGCCACGGAAGTCCTACCGGAATCTATCGCTTCGCCGAAGGATTGGATTCTTGTAGACTACTGATAGGAAATCCTCTATCAACCCGCGGCGGTGCTCAACAGATGCGGAAAATACCGCAGCGGAATCTCATCATGGGTCACGGCCGTGTGGATGTAAACCACAGGGAATTGGCGCAACAGACTGTCGATCTGCGGCCAGGAAGCATCCGCCATCACCTCCACGATTTCTGTTCCGGCGGGAGGTGTAATGCCGCTGGTTGGGCAGTTCCCCGCCCAGGGACAGAACATTCCGCGAGTGAACTTCACCGCGTTGAAACCCGGGCGTTGTTGGCCGGTCGAATCGCGCCAGCCTGCCCGCAGTTGTTGGATCAGGCCGTCGGCGATAGTCGTGGTGGCCTGCGAGGCGGTCCATGCAATCATCACCATTCGGCTCGACTGAGAATCGTTGCCCAGTTTGCCCTGAGCTTTCCAGTGGCGGCAGAAGTCTACGTAATTCTGCTCCACTCCAAAGTTGTAGGTGCAGTCCATCAGCCAGAGGTCTGTGGGAACTCCCTTGCCGACCGATGACATCGCAGAGGGTCCCAGCGCGACGCCGCCGCCGGAGTGACCGGCGAGGAATGCCCGGCGCAGCGCCGGACATACAGAACCGCCAGGTACATATTGCGCGCCGGAAGGCTTGTGGAGGCGGGCCAGGTGACCCCATACATCGTCGATCATTCGCGAAAGAGCTGCGGGATCGGTTTTAAACACACCCGCATCCGTATTCGCCCACTGGGCCTGGCTACCCTGATTCCTGGGATTGCCGATCTCCGGTATCAGCACCATGGGGCGCTGGCGTGAACCCAGTGCGGCGCCCGCGATGTCGTACTTTACGCCTGGAGTAAACGGGCCGTTCTGCCGCAGCCTGTATAGCTCCGGATCACGCACGCGATTCCAGCTGGGAAGGCGCCCCTCGGGATGTTGCGCATCCACCACGACGCTGGCGTTGTTGCCATGGAAATAGACCAGCACGCTCGGCGGGCTGGGAGGTGGATCGGGCACATAGGTCCACACGGCTCGCGCGTCGCAATCGGAGCGTGCGGCAAGCGGAGCTTCGGCGCTGAAAACCAGCGCAGCGTGTTCATCGACTGGAACGTCGGCACAAGTAAGCGCCGCAGTCTGCAAACCGCTCGAAGTGGCGATGGCTGCGGTCGCGGCGCTCTTCGCACGCGCGATCTTGGCGCCTTCACCCAGACGATCGTCGAAGTGCATGACGTCGCCGCTCTCCCCGCCGAAGTCGATCGCTCCCCATCGCAGGCCCTGATTGGACAAGGCCATCACGACTTCCTTGCGAATACTCATGAAACCGAGCTCTGGACCTCGCTTGTGCGGATCGCCGCTCTCAAAAGGCCGGTCCGCGCGCGAGTGATTCGAACGCTGCACGTTATGAACGGCGGGATAGTTCTTGCCGGTGATCGTTGGACCGTTCCGTCCGGCGAGCGTGACGTAGTCGGCCATCATCTGGTTCTGCATTGCATCGGAGGTGGGCGCCGACATCGCACCCGAAATCGGCTGCCAGTCGGTGTCGGCAGGCATTCCGTGGATCGCGTTACCCAACCGCGTGGTGTCCTGCATCAACTGGAAGTACTGAATCATCGCATTGCTTTCTTCGAACAGCCGGTCGTAGAGCGTGGACGTTCGAGAAGCACTGCGAGCCCCCTGGGTGATGTCCCGGGGAATCACGGATGCGCGCCGCAGCATTAGGCGTGCGATCCGCTCGTAAACCGGTCCTAGTTCGCGATCCAGCGCGGCTTCTCCGTTCGAATGCATGATGTAGGGCAAGCCGTAGTAGTTGATATCGACCGCCAGACCCCAGTTATGCATGCCCTCGCTAGCGCGGTAGCCGTTGCAGGAGACTATGCCGAAACTCGGGCTGGAACCCCCTATTGCCGTTCGAGCAGCCGCTTCCGCCGCTTGCAGCTTGCGAAGGAAGCTCGGTGTTATTTGGCTGACGCCGAAGCCGAAGACCGTTCCGTTGACCAACGCGGCTTTGTAGCCGGCGTAGGTCCCGTAATGAGTTCCTTCCTGAAGATCCAGTTGCGTAACCACTTCATCGTCAGTCGGTGCGCGATGAGCCCCCAGTTCGTAGACTTCGGCGTCCTCCAGCGAATGAGTGACCGCAACCGATCTGCCAGTGACGATGTCCGCACCCAGTGACGCGGCATCGCTCGGTGTGACGACGCCATCGGCAGTCGCTGCGGATCTTGCGCGCTGCCAGGCGATATAGGCCAACTTCGTGGGGACATCGAAGACTCCATTGGCGCCGCCAGTGAGGCGGCCAAGAGTGCGGAGTTGTAGCTGGATGGCCGTCACGTCGACACCCGTCGAACCAAATCGAAGCCGAATGAGCGAATTCGCAGGCGTGCCTTGAGAGAGCAGCCGGGCATCGCGGCCAGTGAATAGCGCGTACACAAAGCGCCGGCCATTCTCACTTGCGGGACTGCTCGCGCTGAGGCCCGCCGCGGCGCGCAACTGCGCCCAAGTCCCCGTGTGACTCCCATTCCGCACGTTGCCGGGAACAGTCTGGCATCCCGCTGACGAGAAGAAAGGTGAGCGAGCACCTTGGTCCAGCCGAGCCGGATGAATGTTGTCTCCGACATCGCCGCTGTCCCAGGTGTCCGAAATCGTATATTCGAGATCGTCCAGAGTGCGCAGGATGACCACTTCCGCGGCTTCCAGGAATGCTCCTGGCACCTCCGCGCGCGTTCCGGGCCGGTGCGACCCGACCTTGTAGAGATAGCATCCAGTCGGAAGAAGATTTGCGCGGTCGCCCCCCTGGCGGAATCGCTCCATCAAGGCCCAGTTCGGCACCGTGGAGGCGGTGAATACCCGGAATTGCGCCGTCGACCGTTTCCAGACGCCGAGAATGCACCGGGCATTCTTGTGGTCCGGCATGGTCTCACTCAACTGCACGGTGGCGACGAAACCGGCCGGAACCGGCCCTACCACTTCGCAGCCGCGCAGTCCGAACAGAACTTCGTCCTGGCCCTTGGTCACGTCGAAGCGGTTCAGCTCGCACAGCCTGTTGAGCAAAGCGGGAGTGAATGCAAAGGCGCCGGATACTCCTCCAGCACCCAGATGGCGGTAGTCGATCGACTTGTTGTCATCCGCCCAGCGGGCGTCACTCTCTCCCAGAGCTGGACGCGAAAGCGTGGTCGCATCCGCTGCCGTAGCATGGGCGCGAGCGGGTTCGGCATCGGCGATTTCCTCCGGGGAAAGATTGACGACGTCCAGCTCTTCTGCCTGCCCAAGGCTGTGCTCAGGGCGGCGTCCCAGGTAGAGCACTCGCCAATCGCCATAGTTAGCCAGATCCATGTTGCCAAACATACTCGAGAAATTCGCGAACGTGTAGGTTTCTTCGTGCCCTTGATTTACTGGATGGAAATCCACCTCGTCGCGATCGAACCGCACGCGATCGTCCCAGGGATTTAGCACACGAATGTAAGTGCCGCCAGGCGTGAGGTCTCCATGGATTCCCGCGACGACCACCGCGTGCGAAGGATTCCCCTGGACCGTGATCCACAGCGGCCCGAATTGCTCCAGCCAGTGGAACCAATCGGAAGGCGGTGGAACAAAGGAAAGGTTCGAAGGAAGCGCGACTTCCTTAAACAGGAAATGCTGGCGCACGGCACGCAGCATGCTCCAGTCATAGGAAGTCCGGAGTGAGCGGCTGACTTCAGCAGCTAAAGACTCTGGCGTGAGGCTGGCCTGACGATAATAACTCACCAGCATCGCCATCGAGGCTGCCCAGCAACTTCGCTTGTCGGGCTGCGGGATCAGGTGAACCGGATAACGGATATCGACACTCTGGTCGCCCAGTGAGAAATCCAGACTTTGAGCGCCAGCCGGCCGCGTGCCGAGCACTGCCGTGGCCGCGGCGGCCGCGTTTTGGATATCTGTGCCGTACTGCGTCGCGCGTCCCGATCCGTTGTAGCCGGAGGCGAAATCCGCCCAGCGGCTTTCGCGCAGCGCGGTTAGAAGCGTTCCGTTCGACTGGTTGCAATAGTCGAAGAACCCGAGCACGTGCGCTCTTTCGCTAGCCTGGAACGAATCGTACATGTCACGCGGACTGGCGCACCCGATGTTTGCGTAATTGCTGATCAGAATCTGCGAGCCCCCGATACTGATGCACTGCAGCCCGGTGTCTTCGCCGGCCAGGGCGTTGGCACACGCCAGAGCTCGATACTCGCTGTCCTGGTTCTGATGCGTGCTTTCGAAATCGCCGGTGGTCCCGACGCGGAACTTGTGGCATTGCCAGGCGTGCTGGCACCCGCTGCCTGTCGCGGGCGGTCGAGTCCCAAATTGAAAGTGGAGATCGAAGTCCGCCGTGTGCGATTTGCCCCAGGAGTTGAAGAGCAGGTGATTCTCGAAGCGGATAATCGCATGATTCACCGTATGGCTGCGACCGCCGCTCTCGACGTACCACGTCGCTAATACACCCGCCAGGTCGATCCGCGTTCGAGTCGCCAACGTTTGCATCAGGCCGCCCAGCCTGTTGTAAGTCCTCGCCACGGCTTTCTTCAGCTCGGGCCACGCGGGTTCAATGGTGATGAGCGTGGACGGAACCAGCGCCGCGGTCGCCAGCGCCGGGTCGTCCTTCAAGAACTCGCGTAAGTTGCTCGACGCAGTCCAGCCATAGGCTGTCCCGTCCACTCCTTTGACGCGCGAATACGCTCCTTGCGTCTCCTCAACTTGGACGCGAGTGCCGCGAGGTATTTTTGACTGTCCCTGCATGGCAAAGCCCGGAGGGCCGCTCCGGATGCGTGCATCTGCATTGGTGACGGTACGAATCGTGACGTCCAGCGGCAAGGCATACAGCCGCTCAAGGTCGTCGTCCGACATCGCGGCCGAATAGCGCTGGTCATTCACGTGAGCCGGTTCGTCATAGTCCGGATCCGCTAGACCTGTCGAGTATCCCCGCCCGAATCCTCCACCTGCTCCCGCCGCTGCGTGCGATACCGCGACGGGCGCCTGGGCCCTAACCGCTGCGGCAAGCACGTCGGCAATCTGCCCGAGGTACGTGGCATCTTCGAGACGCGCCGCTTCCCGGGGGTTTGTCAGGAAAGAAATCTCGGCCAGGCACGCTGCCGTGTGCGGATCGTGGCGCGATGTCAGCAACACGCCAAGATTGCGCTCTCTGACGCCACGATTCGCCACGCCCGTCGCCAGCACGAGACGGTTGAGGGTCTCCTGTGCAAAGGAACGGCTCCGCGTGGACGCGCCATTGGCTACCCACACCTCGGTGCCGTTCACGGACGTATCCGAAAATGCATTGAAGTGGATGCTCAGGAACACGTCCGCGTGGCACGTGCGGGCCACGGCCGCGCGATCCGCGAGCGACAGGTTCGTGTCACCACTCCGCGTAAGGAAGACGTCACAATCCGACCGAAGCCTCTGCTCCACCAGGGAGGCTACTCGCAGTGTGAGGTCCTTCTCCTTGAGGCTGCGCGGGGCTGGCCCCGTCGCGTTGTTGGGTGAGGACCCTCCGACCTCTGTGGTTCCCCCGTGTCCCGGGTCAATGACAACTTTGAAACGATCTGACATGGTATTCGCTCCTTATGCGATTTCCGTCCTCACGGCGCGGTCACCGCTGCCGCAGGCTGCTTCACGGCTGCTTGTTCATTGGTGTTCATACCCCCGCCTTTGCTAGGCGCATTTGCGGGCGGGTTAGGCGTGTTGCCCTGAATCAGGGCGATCATGTTCGGTTGCGCGAAGCGCTCCAGCGGGAGATAGTCGCTCTTGAACTTGATGTCGACTTCACCCGTGAGGTCGGCGCTCACATCCAATTCGTCCGAGCTGTCCTTCTTCGTGGAGCTGACGTAGGTCACGCTGTTGCTGACCTCGGCCTCAGGCCCGCCGAAGATCGAGCCCAGGAAGCCTCCCCCATAAGAGAAGCGCATGTCATTCTGCTCTTCGAAATCGGTGGCGGTC
The DNA here is from genome assembly GCA_035469225.1 of Bryobacteraceae bacterium. GTDB lineage: Bacteria > Acidobacteriota > Terriglobia > Bryobacterales > Bryobacteraceae > Palsa-187. Next base: position 204 of record DATIRX010000578.1, on the reverse strand, counting down.
TGCGCGTGTGCCGTGTCGCGCGCGTTGATTCGGAAACCCATCTTGGCGTTAATGCGCCCGCTCGTGACCACGATCCGCTGGATCCCCATCATCACCATCGCGGCCAGCATCGAGTGCCGGTTTTGCGCCAATTTCCGGCGGGCAGCGGGCACCAGTTTGTCTTCCGGTTCGTCGGAATCCACTTCGTCCACCCCGAACTGGCTC
>DATIRX010000577.1:0-9027 GCA_035469225.1 Bryobacteraceae bacterium | reverse complement strand
CTACGACATCACCGACCAGCGCGATCGCGCGGTGAACGAATACAAGCTCGCGCAGCGCACCAAAGACAATACCCAGGGCGCGCTCGAAGAAGCCCAGAAGTACATTACCGCCAAGTTCGAGCGGCCCAGGAACACGAATTAGCTCAGCCAGGCAATGGCCTTGTCGTGGATGCGCGACAACAGCAGGAACGCGCTGATTGCGCCCACGCCCGCCATGCACATGTCTTCCTGGGTATCCCATGGATCGCCCTGCGTTCCCAGGAACGCGTCGGCGGAGGATCCCATGGTCACCGCCGTGACCCACTCGAACAACTCGTAAAGCGCGCTCACTCCGAGACATCCGAAAATCACGATGGCCATCAGCCAGGCTCCCGGCTTCACAATCTTTTTGCGCAAAAACACTTCCCGGGCGGCGATGGCCGGTACGAATCCCTGCGCGAAGTGGCCGATGCGATCGTAGTGGTTCCGGGTGAAGTGGAACGTGCTCTGCATCCAGAATCCCAGGGGGACGCGCGCGTAGGTGTAATGTCCCCCGCCCATCAGGATCAGGGAGTGAACGAAGATCAGAACGTACAGCAGATTCGTCAGCGGGAAGCGGCGATAGGTAACCGCCAGGACCGCGACGCCGAGGATCGCGGGGAAAACTTCCAGAACCCAGGTAAACGGATCGTATGCGCCGATGGCGGATACAGCCAGCGCTATCGCCCACAGCGCCAGCAGCGCGATATGGAACGCCTCAATGCCCTTGGGCTTCAAGGTATCGTTCCGCTTCGATCGCGGCCATGCAACCCGCGCCCGACGCCGTGATGGCCTGGCGATACGTGCGATCCTGAACGTCCCCCGCGTGGAACACGCCCGGAATATTGGTGCGGGCTCCTCCGTGCGAAATGATATAGCCGTCCGGATCCAGGTCGATCTGACCTTTGAACGCCTTGGTGTTGGGAATATGGCCGATGGCCACGAAGAAGCCGCTGACGTCCTGCTCCCAAATCTTGTTGGTCTTCAGGTCGCGCAGCTTTACCTTGGTGACCAGGTTCTTGTTGACGTCGTAAACGTCTTCGACCACCGTACTCGGCAGCCATTTGATTTTGGGGTTGGCGCGCGCGCGGTCCAGCATGATTTTCGACGCCCGAAATTCGTCACGGCGATGGACTACCGTTATCTCCGCGCCGAAGCGGGTCAGGAAGTTGGCTTCCTCCATGGCGGAATCGCCGCCGCCGATGACCATGATCTTGCCGTCGCGGTGAAACGCTCCGTCGCAGGTGGCGCAGGAAGAAACGCCGTGTCCGATCAGTTTCTGCTCATTGGGCAGGCCCAGCCAGCGCGCCGAAGCGCCCGTGGCGATGATCAGCGAGCGCGACTCGATCCAGGTGCCATCCACGTTGATTTTGAACGGCGTCTTGGAGAGGTCGGTCTCCGCCACGGTGCCCCACATGTACTCGGCTCCGAAGCGCTCGGCCTGCTTCTTCATGTTCTCCACCAGCTCGGGTCCGTTGACGCCTTCCGGAAAGCCGGGGAAGTTCTCGACCTCGGTGGTGACCGAAAGCTGGCCGCCGGGTTCGTGGCCGACCACAACCAGCGGTTTCAGGCCGGCCCGCGCGGTGTAAATCGCCGCCGTGTTTCCGGCGCACCCGGAGCCCAGAATGATGACGTTGTGCGTCAATGTGTTCATTGCGTTTATGGTAGCAAGCGGCCCGCCTTAGCATGCCCGCTTTTTGTTGGATGCGTTAGAGGCTTTGGGGATTCACTGCCGCCGCCGTCATTTCCGGCTGCTCATGCTTGGCAGGCAGAGGCATCCGCCGCAGGAAGTAAGCGATGAACGCGGAGCACAGCGCCAGTATGGCGCTCCCGTAGAATACAGCGTTCCAGGACCCCGAACGCTCGAAAAGCAGCGCGGCAAGCCCGCCGCCGACGATGGACGCCACGCCCTTGGTGCTGTACATGAAGCTGTAGTTCGAGCTGGCGTTTTTGGGGCCGAAGAAGTCGGCCGTCACCGAAGGGAAGATGGAATACACTTCGCCCCAGGTGAAGAACACCAGCGCCAGGGAAATAATGAACAGAGGACCCGAGAGCTTTCCTACCGTCAGCACGCTGGCCAGGAAAACCGATTGCAGCAGGAAGGCGATGACCATGGTTCTCTCCCGGCCCAGATGGTCGGAAACCCAGCCCCAGAAAAAACGTCCCGCGCCATTCGCGATCGCATTGAGCGACAGGGCCGTGGTGATAAAGGCGCTGCCGATCCCCAGACTCTTCCCCACGGCCGATGCATTGGCGGTGACCATCAGTCCGCCGACGCCCATCATCAGCATGGCCAGGTACAGCACGTAGAAATGCGGCGTGCGCAGCATTTCCGGCGAAGTGAAATTATCGCCGCGGCTGCGGGCTTTTGGTTTTGCCACCGAAGCGGCCACTGCGGGTGGAACTCCGGCGCCGCCGACCACCTGGGCGGCAACCACAATCAGCAGTCCCTGCACAATCCCCGTGTACAGGAAGGCCGCGCGATAGTCCTGCACCCGAATGATGTAGGACATGGCCGGGATGAACAGGCTGGAACCCGCGCCGAACCCCGCCGCGATCACTCCTGCCGCCAGGCCGCGCTTGTCCGGGAACCACTTCAACGCGACGCCGATGCATCCGCAATACACCATGGCCGCGCCCACTCCCGCGAGTGCGTACGACGCATACAAGGCCGTAAGGGAGTGCACTTGCCCCAGCCCCGCCCAGCCGGCTCCGCACATGATTCCGGCGATGGTCATCAGGACGCGCGGACCGCGCTTGTCGATCATCCAGCCGCACAGCGACATGGCCCAGGTTTCGAGCGCAATGAACAGCGTCCAGCCCCATTGCACCTCGGATAGCTTCCAGCCTGTGGCTTTGGTCAGGGGTCCGGTGAACAGCGTCCAGCCGTACTGCAAGTTGGCGATCATGATCATCGCGGTGACGGCCGCGCCCAGTCTGATCCAGCGGTTCACGCTCGTGCACTCCTTGCCGCCGCCGGGCAGCTACCCGGCCGCATCTATACAAGCATACACACCTGGCGGGGCGAGAATGCCTTTCGAGAGCGCCTTTCCGGGAATGGGGCCTATGGCAGCACGCGCAATTGCGCGCCCGCCGGGGGCGGCGCCGGGGTCCGCCGCGATCGCATCGCCCCGATCTTCAGGGAAGCCTTGAAGATCATTCCCACCGGGATCACCCCGCCCAGTTTGTGCGCGGCCACCGCCGCCAGCGCCATCGACGCAATGCATCCGCACGAACTGCAGTCCGGATTGCCGCCGAATTGGCAAGGCGTGATTTTGGTTTCCAGGTCGGCGGATATGGTCTGCGTGGTCAGGGCGAACACGCAATCGGCAGGGCTGTGGGGCGATGCGGCGAATTGGTGGATCAAGCCTTTGGGCATATCCAGCTTGGGAAAGTCTTCCCGTAATGCCAGCATGTCGTCGATCGCCTGGCTTCGCTCCGAAGCTGTCAGGATTTCGGGCAGGCGGTCGCCTACTTGCGGCGTAAAAATACTGAACCAGACTTTGTGGATTTCCGTCCGGGGATGCCAGAATTCCAGGAACTCGCGCAAGTAACCCGGCCGCTTCATCATCTGGCCCGTCACCGTGCAGTGGATCGTAACCTTCTGGCCGGCGATGTTTTTCAGGATTCGATCGTAGGTGGCCGGAGTGCGCCGGACGTCATGCTCGGCCTGCAGACCATCGATGGAGACCACCACGTTTACGGCGGGCATCGACTTCCAGGCGGGCACCAGGGTCCGAAATGCGCTGGTGACGATCTGGACGTGAATCCCGCGCTTCACCAGCAGCGGCACCATGGTTTCCAGCTCGCGATACCGCACCAAGGGATCCCCGCCCACCAGCGAGAGATGCAGGGGCTTCACCCGGTCGGCGACTTCCAATACGCCGTCGATCAGTTCCTGTCCTTTGCGGTCGCGCAGTCCGCGCAAGGTAACGCCTCCGCCCAGGTGCCCGTCTTCATAAGCGTAGCAACCAGGGCAGCGCAGCGGACACTCGCGGGTAATCTCGATGGAAAGGGAAGGAGGCTTCCCCCGCAGAATCATGTTCCAGGCTTGCAAAATTTCCGAAGTCTTCACGCCCGTCCTTTGCTGTCCCCTATAAAGCTTGGATACATCCCTACTCGTAGCGTAACGCTTCGATAGGATTAATGCGCGAAGCCTTCACCGCCGGATACACACCGAAAAGTACACCCACTGCCACCGACACCCCGAAGGCCACCATCACGGACACGGTAGTGACAATGGTCTTCCATTCGGCTGTCCGGGCGATCAGCCAGGCCAGGAAGAATCCGAACGCAATTCCCAATAATCCACCGCCGGCCGAAATCAGCACGGATTCGGTCAGGAACTGCCGCACGATATCGAACCGCCGCGCGCCTACCGAGCGCCGGATGCCGATCTCGCGCGTGCGCTCCAGCACCGTCGCCAGCACGATGTTCATGATTCCGATGCCCCCCACCAGCAGGGAAATCGCCGCGATCGCCACCATGACGTAGGTGAAGATCTTCTGCGTGCGCTGCTGTTGAGCCAGCAGCGCGGCCGGAATGGTGACGATGAAATCCTGCGTATCATGATGCGTGGAGTTCAGCACGGCCGTCACCACCTTGGCGACCTCGATGCTGTCCGCGTCGGGACGCAGGCGCAGCTCGATGCCGTCCAATTCGTCCCGCATATTGGCGCTCCGATCCCAGTAGCGGTATTGAAACGTGTTGACGGGCACGTAAATGATGTTGTTGCTGTCCTGCATGGCTCCGCCGCTGCTCTGGGCTCCGGCCATCAGCTGTTCCTTCAGCACGCCCACCACTTCCAGCCACGTGTCGTTGACCTTCACGAATTTTCCCACCGCCGGATCGTAGCCCAGCATGCTGACTTTGGCGGCCTCGCCCAGGACGCAGACCAGCGCGCTGCGCTCGTCGTCGGAAGCGTCGAAGAACCGGCCTTCGGCGAACTGCAAGCCGTGGATCGCGCTGTAGGAGGGGCGGACGCCGTACAGCTCGGGAATATCGCGCGACGGTTTGGGCAGAGCTGCCGCGGGATGCAAGGTCCGCCGCGCGGAAAGCAGCTCGATCGCATCGATATTCGCCTGCAGAATCCGGACGTCGCGCTCGGAAAGGCCGGGCGAGGAGCGCCGGCGCTGCTGCAGCTCCTCCTGGCTCATGGCCTTGCGCGAATCGATCAGAATATTCCGGACGCCCAGCAGCTCGATAAAACGCAGGGATTCCTCGCGCGCCCCCGCGCCGATGGCCATCATGCCGATCACCGAGCCCACGCCGAATACGATGCCCATGGCCGTCAGCAGCGTGCGCGTTTTCTGCGCGCGCAAATTTCCAAATGCCTGGCCGAGGTCCGAGAAAAGAATCACTTCGTCAGCGCTTTCATCACACCGCCCGTGTCGCCCGTCTTCGAAGCCTTGTTCTGCTGATCGGGATTCGAAAGGGCCACCTGCTCGCCCTCCGTGATGCCGGTGATCACGGCCTGGCTTTCGCTGCGCCGCACCAGCTTCACATCGCGCGAAACAAATCCCTGCGGAGTGCGTACGTACACGAATGCCCGGCCGCCGCTTTCAAACAGCGCTTGCGAAGGCACCCACAGAACGTCGTCCAGCGATTCCACGGTGATCAGAATATTGGACGTCATCCCCGGCCGCAGCTCCGGACCGGTTTCGTCCAGCGCGATGCGGCACTCGAATCGCCGGTCCCAAGCGGAACCGGACGTCCCACCCAGGCTCTTCACATGGCCGCGAAATTCGCGGCCGGGAATCGCCGCCGCGCGAATCGTGACCTTCTGGCCTGCATCCAGGTGCCCCCGGTCGAGCTCCGGAATGCTGGCGCTCACTTCCCAATTGCTCATGTCTGGAATCTGCGCTACGGCTTGCCCGGAGCGAGCCGCATCGCCCACCTGGAAATCCGGCAATACTTGCCCGTAGTACAGGTTGTTCTGGTTGCTGTTCTGCTGGACGTTGACATAACCGGCGGTCTTGGCCTTCAGAGTCATGCTGTCGATCTGCCGCTGGGCATTCTGCGCCAGCACGCGGGATTTGTCCACCGCCGCTTTCTGAATCGCGATGCCCGCCCCGGCCGTGGTTCTCTTGTTGTTGAAATCCTTCTCGGCCTGCACCTGCCGGTTTTTGGCGGCCTCCAGTGCGATCTCATTTTGACGCGCGGGGACCGCCGCAAGAATCGGGTTCTTGCGCACTTCCAGCTCTGCGATCTTGACGTCGGAGGCGGTGGAAAGCGTCTGATAGCGGGCTTCTTCAATGGTTGCCTGGGCGTCCGCTTCGGCCTTGATCACCTGCTGTTCGGCTTCGGCCAGGTCCGCTTCGGCCTCGCGCAGGTTGTATTCCTGGGCCGTTGTGTCGAATTCCACGACCACGTCGCCGGGTTTGACCGGTTCGCCGGGCTCGCGCAAGAAGGTGATGGGAAGGTCGCCTCCGATCATGGGGCCGGTCAGCACCTCGGAGTTCCCGCCTTGCAGTTCTCCGCGCGCCGAAACCGAAATCGTGACCTTGCCTTTGCGCACACGCGTGGTGGGAATCTGATTCTGGTCTTCCGGGGCGGTCATCTGGATCACACGCATCGCACCCCAGGCCAGCGTTCCGAGGACGGCGATCACAACCGCGGAAATCAGAAGCCGTTTCTTCACTTCTTGACTTCCTTCTTCTCGGGATCCGCCAGCGCGACCATCGCTCCGGCCTTCAATCCGGAGACCGCCACTTCATCGGGATTCCGCGCCAGCAATTGCACCACCGTAGGACGATACGTCCCGCGCTCCGCCACGAATACAACCGGCTTCCCGTCGCGCGTGAAGACTGCCTTGGCGGGAATGCTGATGGCCTTGGGAATCCGGTCGATCACGATGTCCATGCCGCCGTTCATGCCCGGCCGCAGCCGCGGATCGGGATTCTGGAGTGCGGCGTAGCCGCGAAAACTTCGCGTGGGAGGATAGTCGTTGCTCAGCTCAGCCAGCGGCGAAATCTGGGTGATCTTGGCGCGAATCAGCAGCTCGGGTAATGCGTCCACGCGCACCTGCACATCCTTGCCTACGGCCACGCGGCCCCGATCGATCTCTTCCACCTTGGCGTCCATCGCCAGCGAGGACATGTCGGGAATTTCCGCCAGATTCATTCCGGAGTACACGTTGTCGCCGACCTTGAATGGCTTGGCGTTGAGCGGCCCCTGGTTATAGTTGGAAACGAATACCACAACCCCGCTCAGCGGAGCCGAAATTTCCATCTGCGCGATGCGCCTCTTGGTGAGTTCCACGTCAGCCTTGGCCTGATCTCGCTGGCGGGTCAGGGACGCCAGCCGGGATTTGTCGGACGCCGCGTGCAGCGCGATATTGGCGTCCTGAACTTTGAGCCTCTGCTCGGCGACCCCCAAATCGATGCGAGCCTGCTCCGCCTGGATGCGCCCGACGAACTCATTGGCGGCCGTGCCCAGGCGGGTCTTCTCCACGTTGAAGCGCGCATCCGTCAGATCGCCTTGATCGTGGTCGGCCGTGATTTGCGCCTGCGCCAGGGCTTGATCCAGCGTGGCCTGCGACTGTGTGAGCTGCGCTTCCTTTCGAATCAGGTCCTGCTGCGCGGTGCTCGAATCGAAACGGATCACGGGCGCGTCTTTTTCGACCACTTCGCCGTTGGCGGCCATCCAGGCGATGCGCAGATTGGGAACAATCGGGGCATAGATTTGCGCGGAGCGGCTGGCCCGCAGCTCGCCGCGGCAGCGGATGATCGCAAGAAACTCGCCTTCGCGGGCTTGCGCCACCGGCAGTTGGTCGGCCGTCTGCGTTCCGCGATACTTCTGGGCGCCCACCCAGCCCGCGGCGCTGAGCGCGCCCAGCCCCGCCAGCCAGATCACCGCGCGGATGCTTCTCTTCATTTCCCGGCTCCGGACGGCGTCGCGCTGCTGCGCGGTTCCAGCACCACGGCGGCCGAAAGATCGGGCGTCAGGCGTGAGTCCGTTTTGTCCAGCCTAAATACTGCCGAGAACGTTTTCACTGGACTGCCCAGCGCGGACGACGCCATAGGGCTCGCAAATTCGAAGTGGGCCGGCAAAGCCAGATCGGGATAAGCGTCGATATACACCTTGGCGCGCGTCCCCGGCGTTAAGGCCGCGCCATCCGGCTCGCCCACCGAGCAGCGAACCAGCATCTCGGAAGGATCGAAAATACTCACCAGGGCCTGGCCCCGGTAGAGCTGATCGCCTTCCTGCGCGTGGCCGAAGGAATTGCCGCGATAGACGTTTTGGTGCGCCACCATGCCCGCCAGCGGCGCGCGCACCTGCATCCGGTCGATGTTGATCTGCGCGCGCTCCAGTGCCACCTTCTGCCGGTCGCGCTGCAGTTCCAGAATTCGCAGGGCCGCGGCGTCGGATTGATCATGAAACGCGTTGGATTTCGCCAGGCTTTCCACGTGCATCCGCGCATTCGCCGCCTTCACTTCGTTCTCGAGTTTGGCGATCTCAGCCAGGATGGGTGCTTTTTGCAGATCCAGCTCCGCCTTGCCCAAGTCTGCCTGTGCCTGCGTAAGATCCCCGCGCCGCTTCTCCTGGTCGGCACGATTTTGCGCCGCTTTCTGCTCCACCTGATGGCCCAGGTCCTCGTACTTGGCGCGCGCCGCCAGACCGTTGTCGATCTGCTGAGTGGGATCGAATTCGGCGAGCAGATCCCCCTTCTCGGCATGCGTTCCGTTGGGAATCAGGTGGGTAAGGGTAAGCTGCCCGCCTTGGCCGATCGTCTGCGGGACGATCACTTTCGAGGAATGCACCGCCTCGACCGTGCCTGTCAGCCGGATCTCGCGCTGCCCATGCGATGGCTCGGCAGCCGAGGCTGTGGACTGGGCCGGAGTTGTGGCGCTGCTGGGCGTGGCGCGCTCGCACGACACCAGCACGATCGCCGACATCACGAGCACGATGCTTCGCACACCCCTCCCTCCTTGGGGATCTTTGGAATTAGACGCTTGACTCGGGAGTTTAGTTGATACATTTTCGCAAAATGTGAGCGCAGGAAGTTCC
>DATIRX010000576.1:0-5988 GCA_035469225.1 Bryobacteraceae bacterium | reverse complement strand
CCCGAAATCGTGCGGACCGGAAAGCCCAGCGCCTCGATCAACCAGCAGGATGAAGGCGCCGCGTTCTTCCAGGACCTGGTCGAGCCGATTTTCGCCATGAGCTATCCGGCCACGCAGGTTGCGGGGCAGGCGCTGGGGCTGGCGAGCGCCAAGTCTCCCATCAGAGTTCTGGATGTCGGAACCGGTTCCGGCGTCTGGGGGATCGGCCTGGCGCAGCAGTCGCCGCAGGTCAGCGTTACGGCGCTGGATTTGCCCGGAGTCCTTGACGTCACCCGCCGCATGGCGGCGCGCTTCAAGCTGGCCGACCGGTTTTCGTACCTGCCGGGCGATTTCCACAGCATCGATTTCGGCACCGGCTATAACCTGGTCACCTTCGGCCACATTTTGCACATGGAATCGGTCGACCAGAACCGCCAGCTTCTCAAGAAGGCCGCGGCCGCACTGGCCCCCAAAGGAACCGTCGTAATCAGCGAATTCCTGGTGAATCAGGACCGCTCCGGCCCCCCCATGCCCTTGATTTTCGCCGTGAATATGCTGGCGCACACCGAAAACGGGGATACCTTCTCGTTTGAGGAGATCAGCGGCTGGCTCAAGGAAGCCGGCCTGGTCAACCCCCGTAAAATCGAGCCTGGAGGGCCCGTGGGCCTCGTACTGGCGGACAAGCCCTAGACTGTAGTAACCTAAGACTTCCAAGCCGAAATCTTTAAGAGGACCCGTATGTACGCAGTCATTGAAACCGGTGGTAAACAGTATCGCGTCGCGCCCGGCGAATCCGTGGAAGTCGAGACGCTGGCGGGCGACGTGGGCGCGGAGGTCGAATTCGACCGCGTGGTGGCTGTCATGGACGGGGATGCGGTCAAATCCGGGTCGTCCCTCGGCGGCGCGCGGGTGAAGGGCACTATCACCGCCCACGGCCGCGGCCAGAAGATCCTGGTCTTCAAGTTCAAGCGCAAGAAACAGTACAAGCGCACTATCGGGCATCGCCAGAACTTTACCCGGGTGCAAGTGAACGAAATCCTGGCGTAGGTAATTTTATGGCGCATAAAAAAGGTTTAGGCAGTTCCAAAAACGGCCGCGATTCCAATGCACAGCGGCTGGGCGTGAAGGCGTTCGGAGGCCAGCTGGTCTCCGGCGGCACGATTATCGTCCGCCAGCGCGGGACCAGGTTTAAGCCCGGCGTGAACGTCGGTCTGGGCAAAGACGATACGCTGTTCGCCAAAATCCCCGGCATCATCGAATTCCGCGACCGCGGCCGGCTGGGCAAGTTCGTTAACATCAAAGCCGCCGAGTAAGCCGGCCAGCGGCCGGCCACGGGCTCCCCATTTTTCAGTCGCGAGCGCACAGCGCGTGACGCGCACCTTAGCTAGTCTTTTTAATCGCGTCATGCTGCGTTGTGCGCGAGCCATATGTTTATAGACGAAGTTATTATCACGGTTAAAGCCGGCGACGGCGGTAACGGCTGCCTCGCGTTTCGACGCGAGAAGTTCGTTCCCCGCGGCGGTCCCAGCGGCGGCGACGGAGGCAACGGCGGCGACGTCATCCTGGTTGCCAGCCAGCACTACAACACGCTGCTGCATTTCCGCTTTAACCCCGAGCACAAAGCCGAGCGCGGCCGTCATGGCGAGGGCAGCAATCGGAAGGGCCGGGAAGGCGCGTCGATTGACGTCGCCACGCCGGTGGGAACGGTCGTGTACGACTGGAAGACCGGCGAAGTGCTGCACGATTTCACCACGCCCGGCGACCGGTTTGTGGTCGCGCGCGGCGGGCGCGGCGGCAAGGGCAATGCCCGCTTCGCCACATCCACGCATCAGGCGCCCACCGAACATGAAGACGGAAAGCCCGGAGAAGAGCGCAAGCTGCGCCTCGAGCTGAAGCTGCTGGCCGACGTCGGCCTGGTCGGTTTCCCCAACGCCGGCAAGTCCACGCTCATTTCCCGCATCTCGGCCGCCCGGCCCAAGATCGCCGATTATCCGTTCACTACGCTTGAGCCGCATCTGGGCGTGGTTACCACCGACGACGACTATCACCGGACGTTCGTGGTCGCCGATATCCCCGGTCTGATCGAAGGCGCGCATACCGGCCACGGCCTGGGGATCCAGTTTCTGCGGCACGTGGAGCGAACGCGTCTGCTGGCGCATCTGGTGGATGTTTCCGAGGCCACCGGCCGCGACCCGGTGCACGATTTCGAAGTGGTGATGGCCGAGCTCGCCAGCTTCTCGGACGATCTGGCGCACAAGCCCATGATGGTGGTCGCGACCAAGATCGATGCCGCGCAGGACCCCGCACGCATCGAATCGCTTGAAAAGCTAGCCCGCGAGCGCGGCCTCCCGTTCTACAAAATTTCAAGCGTGACCGGCGAAGGCCTTGCTGCGCTGAAGCGCGCGATGGCGGACGCCGTGTTAACGTCCCCGTCCGTAGCGGAAATGCACGAGTAGAGTGGGGCCGGCCTGGAGGCCGGCCGCTACCAATCCACGCCGGCCGCTGCCAGATCGGGTGTGATATCGTTCTACGGATGAGTCTCTCCAGTACCGTTTCCTCATACGAGCCCTACCTGCGCTCGCTGCTCCGGATCGTCGTCGGGTTCACCTTCTCCCTGCACGGCTACCAGAAATTCTTCGGCTCCTTCGGCGGGCTGGGCGGACAAAAAGCGGAGCTGGTCTCCATGATGGGCGCAGCGGGAGTGCTGGAAACGTTTGGCGGAGCGCTGATCATCCTGGGCCTCTTTACCCGGCCTGTCGCGTTCCTCCTGTGCGGGCAGATGGCCGTGGCGTATTTCCGTGTCCACATCTGGATCAATTTCTGGCCTTTGCTGAACCAGGGGGAGATCACAGTCCTGTATTGCTTCACCTATCTATGGCTGACGGCCGCGGGCGCGGGACCCATCAGCCTGGACCGGGCGTTTGGGTTCAAGCATTGATGCCGGGTTGACTGCCCAGGGAGGATTCGCGTATAGTGATCGGTCCTAGGAGGAGGACACAATGAAAATACGAAATTTGATGTTTTGTCTGGTGCTGGTTGCCACAACTGGATACTCCAGTACGATTGGCAACTGGAGCGGAAGTGCAAGATCCTGGAACAACTCGGATATGTCCACCCTTAAGGGAATCCTCACAGCGGCTGGCAACACCGTTGAGGCGGACGAGGCCATCACGGTGGGCAATCTCTCGAATGACCAGTTATTTGTGATCGGCGAGCCCACTTCAACACCCACAGCAGGCGAGCTAACCACGTTGGCAAGCTGGGTAAACGGTGGCGGAATCCTTCTGCTTCTTGGCGATTCCGGCAATTCCGGGCTTCCGGGACTCAACAATATCTCTGCGGGAATCGGCGGGAGCCTTACCTGGAGCGGGAGCTCCTCGGGGGCGGCGCTGGCCGGCGGGGTGTTTGCCAGCACTGGACCGCCGTTCAATATTGTCGGGCAATCGCTGGCGGAAACCCCTGGTACGGCGGTGGGTGGAGGAACGGCTCTGGCAGGGTCCCTGGTCCAGTACCAGCACCTCGGTTCCGGCTGGATCTTCGGTTTTGCCGATCGCAGCGATCACAACGTCAACGTATCGAGCGGAAATGTCAACGCACAGCTCTATCTGAATCTGGCTGGAGGCACTCCCTCCTCGTCGGTTCCGGAACCGAGCACGGGTCTTTTGCTGCTGGGCGGGCTGGCCGGAGTCCTCGGCGCCCAACGCCGTAAGCGCGATTAGGGCCGAGTAAGCCCAACTGAAGTCGCGCCAATATTCTGCATCGGCGCATTCAAACGGAACGATCACCATGCCATCGGGCGCTTCGGCGCCCTGATGGCTCTCGGTGCATTGTCCGGCAAAGAGCGAAGGCCCATCATCCTGGGCGGGCCTTTGTAACCAAAGGCATGGGTTGCGTAGTCTGTTCTTATGTTAGATTTGAATGCGGGAGGTCTCCTGATGAAGATGAAATTTGCTGCTGCTGCCCTGGGTGCACTGCTTCTCGCTGCCGTGCCGATCCTGGCCCATCACTCGTTCTCGGCCGAATATGAACAGTCCAAACCCTTGACGCTGAAGGGCAAGTTCACCAAGCTGGATTGGGTGAATCCCCATTCCTGGGTGCACTTTGATGTGGTCGGTCCGGACGGGAAAGTGACCAATTGGGCGGCGGAAACACCTCCCCCCAACGGCCTGTACCGGAACGGCTGGCGCAAGGACATGTTCAAAGAAGGCGAAGAAATTGAAGTTCGCGGAGTGGCTGCCAAGGACGGTACGCCGCACATGTGGTCGAACGGGGTGACCATTGTGGCCACCGGTGTCCAGTTCACCATGGGCTCCCGGCCACCCAACGAAGGACCTTCCGAGGCCAAGGGTAAGTAACTGGATTTATTGGAATTAGTCGAGTTTCGAAATTGCTGACGCGCCCCCTCCCAGGGCGCGTCGTTTTTCGTCCATACGCACGCTTTTAGGAGCCCAACGCTTACCATGAAAACGTCTTTCTCAGGTGTTTCCTACGCTGGACTGGTGGCAGCCGCAGGAATCGCGGCCGCAGCCCTGTGGTTCGCGCCCATGCCCGCATCCGGCCAGGCCCCAGCAGCCAAAGGGGGCGGTAAAGGCGGAGCGAAGGGCTACACAGCTCCCCGGGCCGGCGACGGCAAAGCCGACATCCAGGGGATCTGGCAGGCTTGGAATACCGCCGCGTATAACCTGGAGGCCCACAACGCAGCCACGGGGATTCATGCTGGCAAGAGCTTCGTCGTCGATCCGGCCGACGGAATGATTCCTTACACGCCGGCGGCCCGCAAGAAGCAGCAGGAGAACTTCGACAAGCGCGAGCAGCTCGATTCCATGAATCACTGCTACATGACCGGCGTCCCGCGGTTTACCTACATTCACTTCCCGTTCCAGGTGTTCCAGACGCCCAAGTACATCCAGTTCATCTCCGAGTACGCCCACATGGTGCGCACCATCTACATGGAAAAGCAGACCCACTTCGGCGATCTGGAATTCTGGAACGGCGATTCGCGCGGCCACTGGGAAGGCGACACCCTGGTCGTCGACGTGGCGGATTTCAACGATCAAACGTGGTTTGACGCTTCCGGAAATCACCACAGCGCCGCGCTAAAGGTGGTGGAGCGCTACACCCGCACCGGTCCCGACGTGATGCAGTACGAGGCCACCATGACCGATCCGCAGACCTTCACCAGGCCCTGGACCATTCGCATGGATCTGCATCGCAACACGGATCAATATCCGACGCTGCTCGAATACGAGTGCCACTCCTACTTTGAGGACGACGCCATCCGGCTGGGTAGCCGCTAAGGAGACTCCACATGAAGAAGACCGAAGGATTTCGCCGTTCCGTAATGAGTTCGGTGATGGCTCTGGCTGCAGCGGCGGCCGTGGCCGCGGTCTTCGTGATCGCGCCGGTGACCGGTCAGGACGCTCCGGCGCCGGGCGGCAAAGGCGGCGGATTTGGCGGAAAAGCCGGCGGCAAGCAGGCCGTTCCGGCCGGTCCGGTTCCACGGACTGCGGAAGGAAAGCCCGATATGTCCGGATTCTGGGGCGGCGTGAACCCGGGCGGCAACGTCAGCATCGAGCCACAGGCCAGGGGTGGCGGTAAAGGCGCTCCCAAAGGCGGGCCTCCCGGCGGCGGACCCCCTGGAGGTGGACCTGGCGGAGCACCTGGAGCCGGACCTGGCGGAGCACCTGGAGCCGGACCTGGGGGTCCCGCTGGAGCCGGACCTGGGGGTCCGGGCGCGGGCAAGGGCGGTCCTGGAGGCCCCGGCGGAGGCCGCGGACCCGCGGCGAACGCCATCATCGATCCTCCCGATGGCAAAGTTCCCTATACGGCGGCAGCGCGCGCGAAATCCGACGACCTGATCGCCAACGGCATGTACCATGAGCCCGAACTGCACTGCTTCATGTCGGGCGTACCGCACAACATGTGGGTCCAGTTCGGCCAGCAGACTCTCCAGACCAAGGATTACGTCGTATTCAACTGGGAGTTCATGCACAGCCGCCGGATCATCCC
>DATIRX010000575.1:0-1554 GCA_035469225.1 Bryobacteraceae bacterium | reverse complement strand
GCTCGGGCGGAATATCGGGATGCCGTTCGAGCAGCAGGACCGGGTGCCAGCCGGATGCCTCCTCGACGGACATCCCGAAGCTAAGGGCTCGTAACGAAATAACCTGTACGGATTCTCAGGGCCGCCTGGGATGCAGCGTGTAGTTCCAATCTCCGTGGAACTTATCACGGCGTAGATCAATCTCCGCTACTTCGCGATCGGACACCTTGACGCCCGGAGGGTAGGTGCGGGTGTCTAGCTCCGAACGGACGGTGAGACCTGCTTCGGTCGTCGTGCCAGCGATCAGGTTGACAATCACCTCATGACTGATGAGCGGCTTACCCCGCCAGTTCTGGCTGATAAAGGAAAACAAGCGGTGCTCGATCCTGTTCCACTTGCTGGTTCCCGGCGGCAGATGACTGACCGCAATCCGCAAGCCGGTTTCGTCTGCCAACTTCTGCAGTTCCACTTTCCAAAGGCGTACGCGTGCCCCGTTGCTCCCGCCCGCATCCGCCGTAATCAGCAGTCGAGCGGCCCGCGGGTAAACCGCTTGCCCCATCGAATTCCACCAGCGCCGGATGCTCTCCACCGCGAACGCCGCCGTATCGTGATCCACTCCCACGCTCACCCAGCCGGTGTTGTGGGCAATATCGTAGATCCCGTAGGGATTGGCGCGCCCCAGTTCCGGAATGAGGAAGTCGTGGACGCGCACCTTCTCCGGATCGCCCTGCGGGCGCCATTCCCGCCCACCGTTCCTGAAATCTCCCACCAACTCTTTCTTTTTGGTGTCCACCGAAATAGCGGGTTGATGCTGCTGGAGTTGGCGTTTGACTTTACGGTTCAGGTACTCGAACTGGGCGTTGCGGTCCGGATGGTTCGTTCCTTCCAGGGTCTTGCTGTTGGCTTGTAGGCTGTATCCCAGATCGTGGAGCATGCGGCCCACCATCGGGTGGCTGGTGCGATGTCCCATCTGCCGCAGTTCTCCGGCCAACTTCCGCAAACTCTTACAGGTCCAACGCAACGGCGATTCCGGATCGCCGCGAGTGACCGGCTCCACCAGCCCTTCCAGATCCCGCAGGAGCGCGGGGTCCTGAGCCAAGGTCTTCTTGCGCCCCCCACCGGGACGCCGCACGCGACCAGGCGGGTGGACCGCTATTTCGCTCAGTTCCGCCATGCCCTGGCGAATGACTTGTCGGGACATGCCCGTGGCGCGAGAGACCGCCGAAACGCCACCGCGTCCAATCGCCGCACTTTCCGCGGCTGCCACCAGCCGGCGGGAGCGCTCATCCAAAACCCCGCGTACTGCCGCAAAGCGATGTGTGATTCCGGCGAGGTCTATCATCCTCTCCAGCATACGCCAAAACATTTTAATATGGAAATGTTATTTTGTTACGAGTCCTTAGGTGGTGGGAACGCCGCGGTGGACCGTGCCCCGGGGCTCCCTGTTTGCGGACAGACCCCGCCTCACCTTCGTGCGGCAGGTGGTCAGGCGCGATCGAGCCCCCGAGTTTACCTCTTCGGCAGCGGCACGATGGTCAGCTTGTTCGCCTCAATCTTAATCTGTTGGTTGATCTC
>DATIRX010000574.1:0-3823 GCA_035469225.1 Bryobacteraceae bacterium | reverse complement strand
CGCCCTTCGCGTCGGTGGTGGTCTTGATCTGGGTGTTCTGCTCGGTGTTGGTGGCGGTGAGCATGGCGCCGGGGATCCCCGCGCCGGTCGGATCCTTCACCGCGCCCGTAACTCTTCCCGTGACCGCTGCCTGGGCGAGCGGTAAAGACAGGACCAGCGCCAGGGCCAGATAGTGAAGATATCTTAATGTTTGGGAGGAAGGGACGGTTGTCATGCGTTGGCGAGATCCCAACGCTAACATGCAGCGCCGAAATCCGAGCCCTGAGTGGGTCAATTGCGGGTCAGTGACTCCCGCGCCCGGGTCAGTGACCGCAGATAACAAAAGGCTTACACTGGTTCTCGACCGCGCATGGAATCCTCTTCCCTGATCCAAAGTTCCGTAACCGGAGAGGGTCTGCCCGAAGGCTATCTGTCTGAAGCTCAAGTTCGAGCCCTGGCGAGCGGCGGGTTAGCCCGGATGGACCTGGATGGCCGGCGGGTTTTGGTGCTGATTCCCGACGGCACGCGCACCATGCCCATGCCCGGCATGTTCCAAATTCTGGAGCAGGAACTGGGTCCGCGCGTAGCCGCTCTGGATTATCTGGTTGCCTTGGGCACCCATTCGCCCATGGACGACGCGCAGCTATCCCGGCATCTGGGGAGCCCGGTTGCGGCCGGACGGGCGGGCCAGCGCCGGATTTACAACCATCATTGGGATAACCCCCAGGCGTTCGTCACCCTGGGCGAAATCCCGGCCCGACAGATCCGGGAGCTGACCGGAGGCCGGCTGGCCCGAACGTCCCGGTGAGATGCTGTACCGGTTGCGCTGAACCAGCGCTACTTCGAGAGCAGCTTCCGAATGGTTTGCAGCTCCTTGCGCCTTTTCGAGTCCACTTCCGGATACTTCATCTTCAGCTTCTTGAGAGCATCCACGATGATCTGCGACACGATCAGTTGCGTGTTGGATTTGTCATCCGCAGGAACGACATACCAGGGGGCGTCTTTCGTACTGGTAGCGCCGAGGCATCGCTCGTACGCCTGCATATAGTCTTTCCAGTAGCCGCGTTCTTTGATGTCTTCTACGTTGAACTTCCAGTTTTTGTCGGGCTCCTCGATACGCGCCAGCAGCCTCTTGCGCTGTTCTTCCTTGGATATATGCAGGAAAAACTTGAGTATCCGCGTGCCGTTGCGGTGCAGGTGATGCTCCAGGTTCACGATGGAGCGATAGCGGTCGCGCCAGATATCTTTTTCGTCGTAAAGCTCTTTCGGCAGACCCTCGGCGTGAAGGATCTCCCGGTGTACGCGCACAATGAGCACTTCTTCGTAGTACGAGCGGTTGAAAATCCCGATGCGCCCGCGTTCCGGCAGCCGGAGCGTCGGTCTCCACAGGAAATCGTGTGCCAGTTCCTCCGCGCTGGGATGCTTAAAACTGAAAACCTGACACCCCTGCGGATTGACCCCGGACATCACATGCTTGATGACGCTGTCCTTGCCGGCCGCGTCCATGGCCTGAAAGATCAACAAAAGCGAGTACTCGTTGCTGGCGTACAACAAGGTTTGCAGCCCGCTCAACTTGCTGACGTGATCCTGCAACAGCGCCCGGTAGCCTTCTTTCGAATCGTACGCCGGCTTTACAATCGTCGGCCATGTATGCAGATCGACTTTTTTTCCTGGGAGGACCCGAAAATGATCTGGATTGAGTCTCTTCAAACCGCGGCTCCTTCTCTTGTCCATTTTGCGGTATACAGTAACGAGTATGGCTTCCCCTCGATGTGACCGCCGGACCTTTTTGACCGCCGCAACCGTGGGTTTTGCGGCCACGCTGCCGTCCCTGGCCCAGCAGCCGGCGCCCGCCAGCGCCGCGCCGCGCGACTGGTCCGGACAAAATCCGGTGCGCTATCCCGACCCCGATATCGTCGCGGTGGACAATCGCTTTCGCCGCTACATGATCGGCAACACCATCATCCGGCGAGTGCACACAGGCACGCTGTGGGCGGAGGGCCCGGCCTGGAATGGAGTCGGCCGCTACCTGGTCTGGAGCGACATCCCCAACAATGTCCAGATGCGCTGGACGGAGGAAGACGGCCGCGTGACGGTGTTCCGCAATCCTGCCGGATACAGTAACGGCAACACTTTCGATTTCGAAGGGCGGCAGCTTTCCTGCGAGCACGGCAACCGTCGCGTCGCGCGCTACGAGTACAACGGAACCGTTACCGTAATCGCCGATAAATTCGGAGGCAAGCGTCTCAATTCGCCGAATGACATCGTGGTGCATCCCGACGGCGGCATCTGGTTTACAGATCCGACGTATGGCATCAACGGCGACTACGAGGGTTTCCGCGCAACGCCGGAAATCAAACAGGCGGTCTACCGCGTGGACCCGAAATCGGCGCAGGTAGAAAAAGTGACGGATGAAATCGACCAGCCCAACGGCATTTGCTTCTCGCCGGACTACAAGAAGCTGTATGTCGCCGATACCGGAATGGGCCGTGAGACCAAGGTTTGGGACGTAGATGGCAACAAACTGCGCAACGGCAAGCGCTTTGTGCAATTCATGAACGGCGCGGCGGACGGAATGCGCTGCGATACCGACGGGAACCTGTGGGCCGGAGCGCCTCCCGGAGTCCAGATCGTCGCGCCCGGCGGGGAACCCATCGGCATGATTCGCCTGCCGGAGAACTGCGCCAATGTGAGCTTCGGCGGAACCAAGCGCAACCGTCTGTTCATGACCGCCAGCCAGTCGCTGTACACCGTCTACGTGGGCGCCACCGGCGCGCACATCGCCTAGTTACTTACGGGATCAGCTGGTAGCTTACGAATGCCAGCCGCCGGCTGTCCGGCGACCAGGACGGGACATTGATGGTCCCCTGCCCGCCAAACAATTTCGCGAGTACGCTCACGCTCTTGTTCCCGACATTCATCACCCGCAGCATCACGTCCTTGTTCTCCGGATGGCCGCTGACGTCTTTGTCATACGTCAGAAACACCATTTGCTGGCCGTCCGGAGAAACATGCGGGAACCAATTGTTGTATTCGTCCGATGTGACTTGTTCCTCCCCGGACCCGTCCGGCCGCATGCGCCAGATCTGCATGCTGCCGCTGCGCTCGGAACTGAAGTAGATGAACTGCCCATCGGGCGAGTACTCCGGGCCATCGTCCAGGCCCGCGGCCGTCGTGAGCCGCGTTTCTTCGCCGCCTTCCGCTGGAATCGTATAGATGTCCAGGTTCCCGTCGCGGTCGCCCACGAACGCGAGCGTCTTGCCGTCCGGCGACCACCCGTGCCCGTAGGACGGCGACCCTTGCGTGACTCGTGCCGGAGTGCCGCCCTCGATCGGAAGGGTATAAATGATCGAGCGGCGATCGGCCTGCGATTGATCGCTGATGGCGAGCATGGTGCCATCGGGCGAAATGCCGTGATCGTTGCTGATGCCCTTCGCGAAATCGGTATCGATGAGCTGCACGTCGCCGCCTTCCACCGCGATCCTCTGCAGCCTTCCGTTCCCGTTGAAGAACAGCGAGGTGCCATCGGGGGTCCAGTTCGGGGCTTCCACGCGTCCCGGAAAGACACGCACCACGCGGCGATCGGCGGACGACACCGTAATGGTCTCGATCGTACTGCTGAGGCTCGGCGGACGAACCGGGCCCTGCGCGCCGGTTACCAGATCCACTTTCGAGAACACCGCGGTCTCAGAGGCGTCCTTATCGTGCGCGCATACGCCGATTCCCACGTAGAAGGGCTCCTCCAGCTTCACGCGCATGGAACCGCCGGCGAATCGCAGTGCTTCCCCGGACCCGGCCGCGGCGCCCGCGTACATGTAGAAATACTGCCCGATCTTTTGAATCC
>DATIRX010000573.1:0-9333 GCA_035469225.1 Bryobacteraceae bacterium | reverse complement strand
ACCGGATCGAAGCCCTGGAGCGTGCGGCAGGGAGGGCGGCATGAACGGGCGCCGCATCTGGGCCGTGGCGAGAAAAGAATTCAGGGAGATCTTCCGTGACCGCTTCTACTTCCTGTTGACCTTTGCGCTGCCGCCGTTGCTAATGTTCGTATTCGTATACGGCACCAGCCAGGAAACGGAAAACGTCTCGTTTCTCGTCCTGGATCATGACAAGACGCAGAGCAGCAGGGATTATGTTTACCGGTACGCGACGTCGCGTTACTTCGCCTACCGCGGTTCGCTGACGGAGATGCGGCAAGCCGAGAGGGCTTTGGCCGGCGCGGAGGTTTCCTTCGTACTCGTCATTCCCGAGGGCTTCGAGCGCGATCTGCTCAGTGGCCGGAAGGCAAGCGTCCAAACGCTGTTGGACGGTGTCATTCCCGCGCAGACGGAAACCGTCCTCGGCTACCTGGCCGCGATGAACTCCACGGTGAACGTCGACCTGGCCGAAGAGACGGTCAGCCGCCGAATGGGCGTCACGCCGCAGCGCGCGCGCGTGCTGCTGGATCCGATCCGGCTCGAAGTACGTTACCTCTACAACCAGCAGATGCGCAACATCTCCGGCGTGGCCGCATCCATGGTGATGTTCGTTCAGATGTTGACGGTGCCCTTACTTGCGGCGTTGTCCGTGGTTCGCGAAAAGGAGACCGGATCCATCTACAACGTCTACGCGTCCACGATCGGCAGGTGGGAATTTCTGGCTGGCAAGCTGATCCCTTGCGTCTGTATTTCGCTCGCAAATGCGATGATCCTCTGGGCCATCGCCGTGTATCACTTTGAAGCTCCGTTTAAAGGAAGCCTGGGTTACTTTGTGCCAGTCACACTGGCCTTCGTGATTTGTGCGAACGGCATCGGACTTCTGATCTCAGGAGTGGTACGCACGCAGCAAGGAGCGCTCATAGTCAGCTCCATTATTGCGGTTCTCATCGGAATCACGTATTCCGGCGTCATCACTCCGATCCCGATGCTCACGGGAGGAGCGTACATCACGGCGCACATGCTCCCGGCCATGTACTACCACGACGCCGTCACGGGCGTCTTCTTGAAGGGCCTGGGCTGGAAAGCCCTGTGGCGTCCCGCGGCCGTCATTGCTACCTACGCGGCCTTTCTTGTGCTGGTCGCAGGCAGTCTGTTCCGAAAGAGGAGGCCGGTGTGAGCTCAGCGCGCTTCGGCGATCTTCACTCAGCCCGCGAGAGCATTCGCCAGGTGCGAGTGCTGATGGTGAAAGAGTGGCATCAGCTTGTGCTCGACCGAACCCTCTTCTTTTTCCTCCTGTACATTTTTACGGTTCCCATTCTGATCGCGGGCGGGGAGGTAACTTCGGAGTTGCGCAATGCGCTGCTGGCCGTGCGGGCCGGAAGCCATGGCCAGGCCGCGCGCGAATTGATCGACCGGTTTCGTCCGCCGTACTTCCTCTCAGCGGGCGAGGCCCGGAGTGATCGTCAGGCTCTGGAAATGCTCGACCGCGGAGAGGCCTCGGCCGTGCTGGACATCCCTTCCGACTTTGATGAGATATTGCTGACTGCACGCGAGCAGGCAACCGTACAGCTCGTTGTGGACACCAGTAAGACGCGGCTGGGCTACCTTATTTCGAGCTATGGCGCGCGCATCGCGGCCGGATATGGACAGGAATGGATACAAGCCAATCCGGGAAGTCGAGGAAGTTCGGCTAATCTTCCGGGCGTGGAGAATGAGCACCGCATCTGGTTCAACCCACAGCTGACCGCTGCGTGGCTTGCGACCATCGGAGAATTCATAAGCTGGATGACAATCGCCTGCGTCTTACTGCCGGCGACCGCCCTGGTGCGCGAGAAAGAACGGGGAAACATCGAACAGCTCCTGGTATCGCCATTGACGCCCTTTCAGGTCATGCTAGCGAAGGTGCTTTCCATGCAGGTGGTGATGCTTGCCGGCACGGCGCTGAGTCTGTTTGGCATTCTGCAGCATGTTTTCTCGGTCCCGGCAAATGGCAGCTTGCTGCTGTTCTTCGTCCTCACCGGCTTGTACACTTTCGCCGCTGCAGGCATCGGTCTGGTGATCGGCACGTTCGCACGCAGCGCGGCGCAAGTGGGCATGCTGGTATTTCTTTTGGTCTTGCCGATGATCATGCTGTCGGGAACCCAGAGCCGGTTCGAGAGTATGCCAGTTTGGCTCCAAACCGCGATGAGTTTTTCGCCCATGCACCATTACGTCGATATCACTCTCGGCATCTTGCTCCGCGGCGCCGGACTGGACCTCTTGTGGCCGTCCGTGGGTGCTCTGGCGCTGATGGGTACAGTCCTATTTGCCGTGGGCTGTTGGCGCTTCCGGACCAAATTCCGCTAGCCGAGGCAAGCGCATTCCCGACTCAAACGCGCCGGAATTGGGTGATTTAACGCACGCCGCGCCGGGCCGCAGACCCGTAAAGTACGGCCAGTGCGTGCGTTTGCGATTGGACCGGGGATTGCCCTTAGAACGGTCGGAAGGAGGATCTAATGAGAACTCGTGTCACGGGTGTAAGTCTGGCGGTGGGAGCTCTCATGTTGTCGGCTGTTCTGGCGTCGGCCCAAGGGCCCCATGCCGGGAAAAACATGCGAATGTACGATCCGGCCTCGGAGACCAATCTCAAGGGAACCGTCGAGGCTGTGACGCAACAAGCACGCGGCCAGATGATGGGAACGCACCTTACGATCAAGACAGCCGAGGAAACTCGGGAAGTGATGCTGGGTCCAGCCCGATTCATCACCAGCAAGGGTTTCGCATTCGCGAAAGGTGATGCCATCGAGGTAACAGGCTCTAGAATCACCATGGGTGCGATGGAGTTCGTTATCGCTCGCGAGGTTGTGAAAGACGGCAAGACTTTGACGTTGCGCGACAAAACCGGTACGCCGCAATGGGCCGGAGCCAGGATGGGCCGCAAGCGCGCCAAGTAGGCCGGGTTGGCCGCGACTGCAAGTGAGGTATTATGGCCGGCGAAAATATCGCGCTTTTGCTGGCGCTCTTCATCGGCCTGTCGCTGGGCGCTCTGGGAAGCGGCGGTTCGATTGTTACGCTCCCCATTCTTGTGTATGTCGCGGGAGTAGAACCCAAGGCGGCTGTGGGGATGTCGATGGCTGTTGTCGGAGGAACCAGCCTCGTCGGCAGCTATTTTCATTGGCGCAGCGGGAACTTCCTTCTAAAGCCTGTTCTTCTATTTGGCGCCACCGGAATCATGGGCGCGTATCTTGGTTCCACAGGAACTCACCTGGTTTCTTCTTCCGCTCTCATGCTGCTGTTTTCGGGCCTCATGCTTGCAATAGGAGTGCGCCTGCTTGCGGGCCAACAGTCTGTGAGGCCTTCAGCCGCGATCTGCTCCCCGTATCTGTGCATTCCATCGGGCATTGTAGTAGGTCTGGTGACTGGCTTCTTGGGGGTAGGAGGAGGGTTCGTGATCGTACCTGCACTGGTATGGTTCGCGCGTCTTGATGCTAAGAAAGCCGCCGGCACTTCGCTGGGCATTATCGCTGTCAATTCGGCGGCCGGCCTCCTCGGGCAACTTCGCTACACGCACTGGAACTGGCCGTTAACGGGGACGTTTCTGGCATGCTCCCTGATCGGCATGAGCTTGGGAATCCCCATTGCGAAACGGGCTCCCGAGCGCGTTCTGCGCATAGCGTTCGCCATTGTAGTGCTCGCCGTAGCGGTTGCGACTGGATGGCAGGTGCTGGGTTCCACGGATACCAGCAGGCATCGGTCGCAGCGTGGCACAGTCCAGCAGACAAGCGCAGATGCTGATCACCGCCCGAACAGCATGACCGTCGTGCGGGCCATCCCCGTCACTTGGATGGCTTCTGCAAATTCTTGTAATACGCCTCGATCGGTGGAAACGGACCCAAGTGATGCTGCTCGATTGAAAACGAGTCCGCGTATGGCGGATAACTCGTATCCACTGGTTTCTTCGCTCTGTCAGGATAGTCCCGATCCAGCCCGGTCATCTGCGGCCGAGGCTTCGAGTTGATGAACGCGGCGACGTCGAAGGCCTGGTCGTCGTCGAGATTCGCCGAACCGAGCGGCATCTTTGCCTTGATGAATCGGGCGGCCGTCAGGACACGATGTAAACCCGCTCCGTCGTTGAAGCTGTTGGGTCCCCACAACGGCGGGAAAACGTAACCATGCACTGGATTACCGGAAGCTTGCAGCCCGAAACCATCGCTCTGGTGACAGGCCGCGCAACGCTGTTCGAATACCCGCTGGCCGGCTTCCAAATTGGCCGCGCGGTTCGGAGTCTTGAAAGCGGGCGACTCGTGCGCTTTGCGCTGGCTCGCACCGGTGGCCGCGTCCTGATCCCCCAGGAACCGCAGGTAGGAGACCATGGCGATCATCTCCGGGCTGTTCTCGGCCAGCGCTCGACCGTTCATGCTCCGCGTCATGCAGCCGTTGATACGGTCCTGGATAGTTTCGTTCGTGCCGCTGCGGGGCGAAATTCTGGGGTAGTGGCTCATCGCCGCGACCAGGCTCAGATTGCCCGGCTCGACGCCCGCTCCGATGTGGCACGAAGCGCAGGCAAGGCGGCTGTCGGTATAACGCATCTTGGGATCGGCAACGTCTGGACCCAGCAATTCCGTAGTCTGCGCGATGAGCCGTTTGCCGTATTCCTCGGTTGCGATATCGGGAGTAATGACGGAATTCCCGGCCGGGCCCGCGCTCTTCGGAACCAGATTCCCACGGCCCCAGGCCAGGGTTGCGGCCACGGTGATCACGCCGATCGTGCCGCACAAAACAAGAACCGTAGCGCTACCGCGTGTGTTGTGGCTCATGATCTTGACCCTCTTCATAGCGTTGCACATCCGCGAGAAACCGGTACTTGGGACGCTCAATCCACACACGAAGACTCGGCGAGATGAGCCATGCCCCGAGGAAGACGGCGGCAAAAAGTCCAGCCAGCACCACAATGACATCCATGAGTGAGACGGTGATTGGCATCGTCATCATGATCAGTCGGCTCCCTGGAAGAATCCCCGCACAAAGTACGCTGCCGCGGACAGCTCGGCTTCAGATAACTGGCTCGACCAGGGTGCCATCGGCGTCCCTTCCACTCCATTCCGCACTGCGCGGAGGCTGGCGGCCAGCGTCGGGCGCTGCGTCCGGAAATTCGTAGGCGCTATGGGAAACTGCCCCGCGGCCGACCCATCTCCGACCCCATTATCCCCGTGACACTGCGCGCAGTGAGCCGCATAGACGCGAGATCCAAGATCCAGCACATCCTGAGGCAAGGCAGGTTCCGCCTGGGCCACGTGAAATCCGCGCACTACTTGCGCCAGAGCAGACAGATCCTGCGCCGGGAGATCGCGCCACGCCGGCATGGCGGTTCCCGCACTACCGTTCCAGAATGAAGAACCCAGCCGGTCCAGTGTGTACTCGTGCTCGGACAAATTCGCCGGACGAGGACGCAATCCGGCCGCCCCGGGTCCGTCGCCTTCGCCGCGAATTCCGTGGCAACTGGCGCAGTAACTGGAATAGAGCTGCCGCCCGCGATTCAGATCGCCAGCGTCGCTCAATCTCGGAGAGTTGCCCTGGCGGCGAGGCATGGAAGGACTCGCATTCAGGACGGGCAAGCCGAACGCGAATCGCTTCTCGTCATCGGAACAGTTGCAAGCCGCGCGGGCGCGCGCCTCACCTTCCGGTCCCGCCAGCGCGCGGTTCCGTCCCAATGTTTCGAGGTACGCGAGCAGATCCTGAGCTTCCTGCCTGGGTCGATCCGGAGCGCCGTCGAACAACCAGGGAAAGGACGGCATCACCGAGTCCGCGACCAGTGTTCGCGGCGCGTAGAGATGCGAGAGCTGCCAATCGGCGGAACGCACCGATCCTTCGCGCGACAAGTCGGGACCGATGCGCCGCGTGCCCCACAGATGCGGATAATCGAAGATCGTCTCCCAGGCCAATGTGGCGGCGCCGAACCGCGCAACGTCCTTAGGCACGTAGCGAATCTGTTGGGTGTGGCAATAGGCACATCCCTCGCGGGCGTAGATCGTGCGGCCCCGTAGCTCGCTAGCCGTCGGCGCCAGCGGATGATCGGGAGATGTGCTGCGGATCTGCTGTTCGAGCGCGCGGCCGGGCCAAACACCCAGCAGCAGGACCGACATCGCAAAGAATCCCAGCCCGGCCACTCCGGCCACCAGGTAGGACATCCGGAGCAGGCGCTTCATGATGGCTCCGAAAAAACTGGGGCGATTTCTTGAATCGGCTCCAATCCGATGCTGGCTTTCACGGTACCCAACCCTGCGCCACGATCTCCTGTCGTTAAGCCGATCAACAGCGCGACGAACCCTGCCCCGATAGGCACGACACTGAGCGTCCGAATCAACCAATACGGGCGGGCGGCGCGGACCGATTCGATCCACGGCGCGGAGGTTTGCCATATACGAGCCTCGGCCAGGCCGGCGAGGGACAGATCGGAAACCATAATGATCACACCGGCGAACAGCAGCCAGTAGGACCATTCGAGCATCCTCAGGTTGTAGCGCGCCCAGGAAATTCTTTGCCAGGCGTGAATCAGTCCGCCGGCCGCGGCGAAGCTGGCGAATCCCAGCATGGCCAGATGCGAATGGCCGACCACCCAATCCGAAAAATGCACGCTTTGATTGACGGACATCTGGGCCTGCACGGAGCCCTGGATGCTTACGATCAGATAGAAGACGGTTCCGGTGCTGACGAAGCGCAGGGCGACGTCGCGCGGAAACCAGCCTGCGCCCCGCAGCGACAAAAACAGATTCGCGACCACGATCACGACATCCACGCCGAGCAGTGTCGAGGCGGTGATGGCGCCGATTTGAGCGCTCATCGGAATGACCGAGAAAATGTAGTGGTGCGTGCCGTTTAGCGGATAAAGGAAAAACAGCAGCCAGAAGCCCAACATCGACAGGAAGTGGCTGAAGATCGGCCGTCGCGTGGCGGCGGGGATCACGAAATAGATAATGGCCAATGCCAGGGGCGTGACAAACAGGCCGATCGCGTCATGAATCCAGAGTCCGCTGAAGGCGGCGCCGCGGGCCCCAGGAACCAGCTCAGGGACGAAGTTCCCCATCGGGTAGGCCAGCAGCGTAAACACCAGGCCGCCGATGACGTACCAACTGGAGACGTACAGGTCTTCCAAACCACGCGAGAAAAACGGGGGCAGGAACTGGACGATCGCCAGCAGCAGCGCCAGGACGACGAAGACATCGATCACCAGCGGGAACTCGGCCCACTCCAGAGGCTGGCTGAACCCGGCGAGCACCAGCACCCACCCGGGCGCGACCACTGCAAAATTCCACAACCCGAATATCCATTGTCCGAGCCGCGCGCTGGTGACCGACCGTCCAGTGAGCAATGGAACGGCGTGGTAGAGAAACGCGAAGAACGCGTTGCCGAGCCACCCCAGCATGATTCCCTGCGTGTGGTCGTAACGGAGACGGCCCCAGCTCAGCCAGGCTCCGTGCCCAGTGCCTAAGTCCGGAACCAGCAACTCAATCGACGCCAGCAGGCCAAAACCCACCGAGATCAGCAGCGTGATCAGGGCCGCCAGTCCGTGCGCATGCACCAGCCGGGTTTCAACGGCAGGCGGGACGGCCGGACGAAGGCTCTCATTCATGGAACTTGATATTATCGAACAACCAAAAGTGGTCCGCTGAAAGGAACTGTAGTGCTCGTGCTCGCTGCTTATCGCAAACGCCCGCAGGCCCTAAGCACCGTAGATTTCCGATTGACCGAGCCCGAGGGGGCCGCCTAGGCCATAATCAATGGCTACGCGCGGGAATCGCGACCGGGAGGAATGCAGTATGAAGAGACTTATCGCCGGTGTCGGCGTTGGGATCACGCTCGCTACTGGCATCATCACAACCCTCTCGGCGCAGCGCAACGCAATACCGTCGATTCCGAATCTTGCGGGCAAAGTACTGACGGTGGCCGGCCCCATCGACCCATCTGCGCTCGGGCAGACGTTGTCACACGAGCACATCTTCATCGATTTTAAGGCTCCGCCGCCCATGGTCCCTCCAGTCACTGGCGTCAGCGTTCTCAAGGCGCCACAGCCAGCCGGCGGAAGAGGCGGCGGTCTCACGGACTTTGACGAATCACTCGCCGAAATCAACGAGTTCAAGAAGATCGGCGGTGGGACGATTGTCGACGTGACCAACTTTGGCCTGACGCGGGATCCGGAAGTGCTGTTGCGGGTCTCCAAGGCGTCCGGCCTCAACGTGGTGATGGGCGCTGGCTGGTACCAGAAAGCTTTGCATCCGCCGGACATGGCCGCACGGACCGTCGAGGAACTGACCGCCATCGTCGTGCGCGACGTGACGGTCGGCGCGCAGGCGACTTCCATTCGATCCGGGATCATCGGGGAGGTGGGCGTCAACGGCAAGCCACTGGAAGCGAACGAGATCAAGAGCGTGCGTGCCAGCGCGCGCGCGGCCCGCATCACCGGTGCTCCGATGATGCTCCACAGCTTCGCAACCAACGACGAGATGATGACCGTGCTCGACATCATCGCGTCGGAAGGAGTCGAGCTGTCGCGCGTCGTGATGGGCCACACCGGCGGAAAAGACATGGAGCACATGAAGCGCCTGTTCCAACGCGGCGCGTTCGTGGAGTGGGACTACATGGGGCAGGCCCCTCTTCCTCCCGCAGCCGACGCACAGCGGATCGAGAGCATCGCCGCCGCGATCAACGCGGGCTACGCCGATCACGTCCTCCTGGCGCACGACGTCTGCACCCAAGCCCAACTCAAGAGGAACGGCGGTGGCGGCTACACGTACATTTCGAACGTCATTCTGCCGGGGCTGAAGGCCAAGGGGATCAGCGACGAGACTATCCGGAGGATCATGGTTGACAACCCGCGCCGGATGCTCACATTCGTGGCGCCACAGGCGGCGGTAGAGGCTGCACTGAAGCCCTGACGAACCGGCGAATTACACACGCCACACGGCCGGAGTGTTCCGTCGCTGGCGCTTCGGATGGTCGGAGACACTGGGTCCGTCGCATGTTCGCTGGCCGATAGCGGGATGAAGCTAGCCGGCCCGCTTGCTGCTCGCTCGCCGGGGCTTCGGCTTGTCTCCCTTGATGCTGTGGCCCTGCAGATTGAGCGCCACTGCAGCGCGGATGAGTTCCTTCAGGGCCGCCTTATCGACCTTATCGCTTTCGTGGATGTCGATGGCGCGCCTGACATTCCCCTCGAGGCTGGAGTTGAATAGACCGGAAGGGTCCTTCAACGCCGCTCCCTTGGCAAATGTCAGCTTAACCACTGTTTTGTAGGTTTCGCCCGTGCAGACGATGCCGCCGTGGGACCAGACGGGAGTCCCC
>DATIRX010000572.1:0-2846 GCA_035469225.1 Bryobacteraceae bacterium | reverse complement strand
GTCCTCATTTTGCGCTGGGCAGGAAATTCTCCAGCGCCCAGACTTCGGACTTTGATCCGTTGCTGCCAACGAACACCATCTTGTCCCCGCCCGGCTGGATCCGAACATTGCCGAAAGGCCGCGACCCGAAATCGGGCTTGGTAACCTGCCCTGTGAGCGTGATCCGGTGAGGCCCGGTGAACAGAGACTGCCCGTCTGGCGCCCATGCGAGGAACCTGCCGTCCGGTTGCTCCACGGTGGCCAGCTCGCGGGCCGGGCCTCCGGCCAGTGACTGCAGGACAACCCCAAACTGATTCTTTCCCTTTCTCGTGAGGAATGCAAGGGACTTGTCGTCAGGCGAAACGTTCAGACTTAAGCTGACCGCGTTCACACCCGAAGCAATCTCCTTTTCGAGTCCAGAGGCGAGCTCCCGTTCCACAATCGGCCCGCTCGTGCCCTTCTGCACGTAATAGATCCTCCGCCCATCCGCTGCCCACACCGGGAACCGTGCTTCTCCGCCTGCAATCACCAGTTCGGCCGCGCCCGTCTGTGCGTCGACCCGAAACGTACCCGCTCGGCCCTTCAAGTCCGATCCGCGGACCAGAAAGGACCGCCCGTCCGGCGCCCAACGCGGCATTTGAAAGTAGGAGAGGGCGGGCTGAACTTCGCGGACGTTCCCCGTCGCAACCTCCTGGATATTCAGGTAAAGGGACCGAAGATGCTCCCGTGGCGTCACGTAAACGAGATACTTCCCGTCCCAGGACCAATCGTGCTGCGAGTTCAAGCCGACATTGCGAACCGCGACCTCTTCGCGCGGCGTCAGCAGTTTGCCGGCGGCGAAATCGAACGAGGCCATCGTGAATTCCGTTCCTCCGATCCTCGTTTCATAGAAGAGCGTCCCGCTGTTGGTGATGCCAAGAGGATCCAGCCAGCCGCTATCGGACTTGATCTTCTTCGCGCCTCCGGACGGACGCCCGTCCTGCATCGGTTGCAGCCAAATGCTGGGCGAACCGCTGCGATCACTGACAAACAAGAGCCCTTCTCGCGTCCAGCCAACCACAGATTCCCTCGCCGCATGAACGACGGCAGGAGTCTCGCGGCTCCCGTCCGTCGCCATGACGAAAACGTCCCGCTGACCGGCGTTCTCGCCCGCCGGCAGATCGTAGGCCACGAACTTTCCGTCCGGCGAAAAGAAAAGTCGATCGAGTTTGTTGTCCCAACCAACGGTCTTCAAGATACGCAGCGAACCGTTGGCCGAATCTACCAGTCCGATCTGTTTTGTGCCGTCCTTCTTGCTGCCGATGACTCCGATCCACTTGCCGTCCGGCGACCAGGAATATGGCGTAACTTCCACTTCGATGCCGCTATGAAGTAGGCGCGGCGCCTCCGATCCATCGAATCGGACAACTCGAAGCTCATTGAGGTGCGTCTCCTGGCTCGACCAGGCATAGGCCACCTTGGTTCCGTCCGGCGAAATGACGGACCACCACGCAAAACTGGATGTTGGCGACAGCGGCTGCTCAAGATGGGTAAGCCGGCGATCCTGACCGGTCACCAGATCATGAATGGCGAGGTCGCCTCGGTCCCAGGCGATAAAGGAGAGGTACCGGCCGTCGGGCGACACAGAACCACTGGTCCCGGTATCCCAGACTTTGTGCGCGGCCATCCCGCCGGCCTGCGCCTCCACCGGCTGCGGCCGCAGCCCGTTCCCGACCATCACCAGACAAAGCGCCATCGTGACCCCGAACGCCAGTGACTGCGGCGGGGCGAGCAGAGTTTTCCACAGGTGCAGCGGCGGCGCCGGTTCGGGAACCACTTTGCGCGACGCCCGCCAAGAGTCAATCTCGCCCGGGTACGCGTACACGCTGCTGCGGCTGTTATGGGTATGCCGGTGGACCGGGAGTCCCTCTTCCTTCTCCCACCGGCGGACGGTCCGCGAATCCCTCTGCAGGTAGGCCGCGATCTCTTTCCAGGACTCCAAGGTTTCACGTGAGTTCATGCCATTGCTCCCTTGCCCGCTTAGAGTACGGCCGGCGGCGCCAGTCCTGCAATGGTCATTAGCGGACAATGGCCTGGCGCTGTCAATTTCCGTCCGGCTTGGGCAGAAAATTCTCCAGCGCCCACACCTCCGGGACCTGTGCTCCGTACATATAGGACAACCGCCGTCCATCCGGGCTGATCCGGACCGCCGCTACTCGTCCCCCAGCGTTGGCATACTTTCCGACCAGCGACTGTTCCCCCGATCGAACGTTCACCCGCCATAATTCGGTGCCAGGCTTGCCGAATAGAATAGACTCTCCATCGGGTGTCCAGTTCACTAGAGCGTAAGCAATTTGCACCGCGCCCTGCACCAGCATGCGAGGAGTCCCTCCGTCGGTGGGAAGCAGCATCAGATCCCCCGGCGTAACATTTTTTACGAAAGCCAGCGTCTTCCCATCGGGTGAGATCGCCAGCTCACCGCCCACCCCGCTTGTTGCATACACTTCCCGTTGAGATCCGCTGCGCGTGTCCAGCGCCATGATCTTCCTGTTCAGCACGAAGTACAGTGTTCGCCCGTCGGGGGCCCATACGAAGGGAGAGGGGACGCCGCCGCGAGCCAACTCGACAGTCTCCCCACTCTGGATGTCCACGCGGAACAAGCCTTCCTGCCCCTTCCGGTCCGTTCCCCGCACAACGATGGACCGCCCGTCCGGCCACCAGCGAATCCCGCGATAATCGCTGATCATGGCGAGCTTGGTGACCACATCCCGCTCGCTTCCATCCGCAAGGGAATGAATCGTGAGCACGCTCGGACTGTCCCACGCCAGCCCCCGTTTCGAAGCGTATGCCAGGTACTTGCCATCCGGCGACCAATCCGCTCCGCCGTT
>DATIRX010000571.1:0-2206 GCA_035469225.1 Bryobacteraceae bacterium | reverse complement strand
TTGGAGTGCGGCGTGGATATTGTCAAGGTCTTTCCGGGGGAAACGCTCGGCCCGGCCTTTGTGAAAGCCGCCCGAGCTCCTCTGCCGCACGCCTCGCTCATGCCCACCGGTGGGGTCACCATCGACAACGCCACGGAGTGGATTGCGGCCGGTAGCGTGGCGCTGGGCGTCGGAGGGAGCCTGACGGCGGGAACGAAGAAGGGCGACTTCAAAGCGGTCACGAAATTGACGCGCAGATTCATCGACGTGATTCGGGAAGCCCGCGGCCCCAGATCCGGCCAACAGCAATGACTGGTCGAGTGGTTACCTTCGGCGAGATCATGCTGCGGCTGGCTCCCCCCGGCTTTCAGCGATTTCTGCAAACGCCCCAGTTCGACGCGACCTTCGGCGGCGCGGAAGCCAACGTGGCGGTGGCCCTGGCCTCGTTTGGCTTGCCCGCCGCGTTCGTAACCGTCCTGCCCGCGAATCCTATCGCGGATGGGGCGATCTCCGAGCTTCGCCGTTTCGGCGTGGATCCTTCGCAGATCGTGCGGGGAAAAGGACGGCTGGGGGTGTATTATCTCGAAGCGGGCGCCAGCCAGCGTCCGTCCAGGATCGTATACGACCGCGAGCATAGCGCGATGGCGCTCGCCAAGCCCGGCGATCTTTCGTGGCCCCGCGTGTTTGAGGGCGCCGCGTGGTTCCATGTCAGCGGCATCACGCCGGCCGTGAGCGCTTCCGCAGCGGAACTGGCCCTGGAATCAGTGCGGGAGGCTCACGCCGCCGGCCTCACGGTATCCTGCGACCTGAACTACCGGAGAAACCTCTGGAAATGGGGCCGGAGCGCGTGTGACGTGATGCCCCAGCTGGTGAAATTCACGGACGTGTTAATCGCCAACGAAGAAGACGTGCAGGCGACCCTGGGGATCGAAGCCCAAGTGGACATCCGCTCGGGACAGCTCGATCGCGGCCAGTATGAAAAGCTCGCGGGCCAGGTGCTTGCCGCGTTTCCGAATCTCCGCGCGGTTGCGATCACCTTGCGGGAGTCTGTGAGCGCCTCGCACAACGGCTGGTCGGCATGTCTGCACGACCGCCAGGGATTCACGCTGAGCCGCCGGTACGAGATTACTCCTATCGTGGACCGCGTGGGCGCGGGCGATTGTTTTGCCGCCGGGCTGATCTACGGAGCATGGACTGGCCTGGCTAATCAGGACACGCTCGATTTCGCCGTCGCGGCCAGTTGTCTGAAGCACTCCATTCCCGGAGATTTCAGCCGGGTGACGGTCGCGGAAGTGAACGCGCTCCTGAAGGAAGGCGGATCGGGGCGCGTGCTGCGCTGAACCGGTTTGGCATCATGCGCTCATATACAATGGGCGCATGAAACCGGCGGGATTGGTCGCAGCCTTCGCCGTTCTCTTCGCAGTTGTGGGGATGAGCGCACTCGCGCAGGCTCCCGCTACCGCCATCGGCGTATTCGAATCTCACGGGGACGTCGGCACGGTGCTGCAGGAAGGATCCGTCACGCACGATGCTTCCAAGGAGACCTACACGGTCACCGGCAGCGGCGGGAACGTGTGGTCCGCGGCGGACGAATTCCAGTTCGTGTGGAAAAAGATGTCCGGCGATGTCTCGCTGGCGGCCGATATTTCCTTTCCTGAAACCGGCGGAGATCCGCACAAGAAGGCGGTCCTGATGATTCGCCAGAGCCTCTCCGCGGATTCCGCATATGCCGGCGTCGCAGTGCATGGCAACGGACTGACGTCGCTGCAGGCGCGCGAGGAAAACGGCGCCGCCACGCACGAAATCCAGTCCAATTTCTCCGGACCAAAGCGCATCCGGATTCAGAAGATCGGGCAGTATTTCTACATGTACGCGGGCGCCGCGGCCGGGTCCGGGGAGGCACTGCGATTCGCCGGCGGTTCCATGCGCGTGAAGCTGGAGGAACCCTTCTACGTGGGAATCGGTGTATGCGCGCACGCTAAGGACGCCTCCGAGACCGCGGTGTTCTCGAAAGTGGATCTGGTAACCGGCGCGCAAGGCCCGGTTCGTCCGCCGAGCCTCAGCAGTACGCTCGAGACCATTACGGTGTCGTCCGCCGATCGCCGCGTGCTGCGTGTCTTTCCGGGACGCGTGGAAGCCCCGAACTGGACCCCCGATGGCACCTCGCTGTTCTTCAACGGGAACGGAAGGCTGCAGAGGATCGCGGTGGAAGGCGGCGACGTGCAGC
>DATIRX010000570.1:0-20604 GCA_035469225.1 Bryobacteraceae bacterium | reverse complement strand
CGCCATCGCCACATTGTTCCGTTTGAGCATGGAAACATGCGCCGCATCCGCCTGCCCCTGGTCCTTTAACTTGCCTACTTGCAGCGCCAGCAACTGCGCCTTGGTGATCTCCGTGATCATGTCCGCCAGCTTGGCCTGAACGAGCTGATGCGAGGCAATCGGGCGGTCGTCAAACTGCTTGCGCGTCACCGCATACGCGCGCGCCGTTTCATAGCAATCCATGGCTGCGCCGATCACGCCCCATCCAATCCCGTAGCGCGCCTGCGTCAGGCAGCTCAGCGCGGCTTTCAGCCCCTGAGCTTCCGGAAGCATGGCAGTTTCCGGTATGCGGCAGTCGTCCAGCTTCAGGCTGGAGGTGACCGACGCCCGCATGGACAACTTTCCGTGGATCTCCGAAGAGCTGAACCCCTCCGTCCCTCGCTCGACCAGGAATCCGCGGATGCCGTCCTCAGCGCGGGCCCATACCACTGCGACATCCGCAACCGAGCCGTTCGTAATCCAGGTCTTTTCCCCGGAGAGAATCCACTGACGGCCCTCGCGCCTGGCTCGCGTCAGCATGCCCGCCGGATTCGAGCCGAACCCCGGCTCGGTCAGTCCAAAGCATCCGATCGCAGCTCCGGATTGTAAGCGCGGCAGCCAGCGCTGCTTCTGCTCTTCGCTGCCGAAGGTCAGAATCGGGTACATCACCAGTGCGCCCTGCACGCTGACGAAGCTGCGCAGCCCGGAATCGCCGCGCTCCAGCTCCTGCATGATCAGGCCGTACTCCACGTTGCTCATGCCGGCGCAGCCGTAGCCTTCCAGATTGGCGCCCAGAAATCCCAGGCTGGCCATCTCCGGAATCAGCTCTTTCGGAAAGCGCGCATCCCGAAAGCAGTCCCGGATCAGCGGAATCACCCGCTGGTCTACAAACCGCCGGGCCGTCTCGCGAACCAGCAGCTCCTGCTCGCTGAAAAGAGAATCGATCCGCAGGTAGTCCACGCCGGGGAAACGGGCCATTGCTGGCCATTGTAACCCGCGTAACGCGCGTGCCTCTTTACTTCTTGTGGATCAGGATATTGCCGTTGAAGCTGGTGAACTGCATCTCCGGACCGCCGCCGTTAATGGTGCCGGTTGTCCCGCGCTCGAATCGCACGCGATACCGGCCGCCTTTCTTGCGGTTGTCTTCTACTTGAGGAGGCTGCGCAGACGAATCCAGCTTCACGTCGAAGTCGGTGAACATCTCGCCGTGGTCGGTTTTCAGCTTCACATTCGCCTTGGTGCTGGCTGGAAGCGTGACATCGACATCGCCGTTCATGGTCGAAAAACTCATGGCTTTGTCCGGCGTCACCGTATTCAGCGACACCACAACTTTTCCATTCATCGAATGCGCCACCACGGAGCCGGAAACATTGGTAATGTTCACCTGCCCGTTCATGTTGTTGGCTTCGATTTCACCGGAGACGTTCTCGATGGTGACCGCGCTTCCGGTCATGGTCTTCACCGATACCGAGGTCTGCGTCGGCACCTGGATCACAACGTCCGTGGGCCCTCCGAAAAACCCGCTCGACACCTTCACCGTGTTGTTGTCTTCCGTGACGTCCAATCCAGACGAGCTTCCGCCGATCCGGTGCATTCCCGCTGGAACCTCCGTCTGGCGGCGCAGAGCGCGGCCCGCATTGCGGCTAGTAGCTTCGACGGTCACTTCCTGGCCCTCATAGCCCCGTACCGTCACGCTGCCGAGCATCATATCCACCACCAGCTTTCGCGGCTGGGATGGATTCCTGAAAGGAACCGTCACCTTCTGGGTATCTTGGGGCCGCGCCGAGGGCGCCATCAGGACAGCGGCAAAACTTAGTACCAATAGATTCTTCATTGCAGTTTCTCCAGTGCCCATCGGGCTTGTTGTCGAACTCCGTCGTTCACCTCTCGATTCGCCGCCAGCGTCTTGAGAGCCCCCGCTGCGTCGCGATCCTTAAAATCCACCAGCAGATCGATCAGGGCCACCTGCACCAGCGGAGTGGTCTGGGTTGGCAGCGCGTCGACCACGGCCCGGCGGGTTTCCGGACTCGCCGCGAACCTGCGCAGCGCGTCTACCGCCGCCAGCCGGACGTTCACGTTCGAGTCATGGTTTACCGCCGTCACCAGCGCGCCCAGGACTTCCCGGTCCGAGGGCTCGGCCTGATACGCCCAGCTCACGCCTCTCAGGCGCTCGCTTGCGGATTGCTGTTGCAGCAACGATAACGCCACCAGCTGCCGCATGTTGGTTACCTCCTCCCTGAGCTGAACTAATTCCGGGCGCGACCTGTCATCGCGGACTCCGTATCCGATTCCTATTCCCACGGCCACCAGCGCCGCCGCTGCCGCCAGCTGCCAGGCCCGTGTGCGCAGCCAGCCGCCCGCTTTGCTGGATGCGCGTTCCTGGTTAAACGCCAGCCCCTGACGATAGGCTCCCAGCATTTCGTAGAAGCGCTCGCGCACCTTGCCGCTGGGCTCTTCTCTAGGCAACAGGTCCAGGCTCTGCCACAACGCGCCTACGCGGGATACTTCGCTCCGGCATGCCTCGCACGAAGCGATGTGCGCTGCAAACTCTTCTCCCTGGGCTTCACCCAACATTTGGATCTTGGCTTCTTCGCAGGTCATGATGCCTTTTCTTTCTCCAACGTGAAATAGATCTGTTCCAGCGCACGGATGGCCCGATACACACGCACTTTCACGGTTCCCACCTCGCAGCCGAGCACTTCGGCGATGTCCTCGTACTTCATTCCCTGGAACCGGCTCAGCACCAGGATTTCGCGCTTGTCTGCCGGCAGCTGGCCCATCGCGCGCCGCAGCAGAGCCAGATCCTGACCGCGGGAAGCGCTTTCTTCCGGTCCGGGCACGGTCGAAACCAGCTCCGTACGCTTCTCCAGCAGAAGGTCGATATCCACCACTTCCGCCGGCATCCGTTTCCGCACCTGATCCACTCCCGCATTGCGCGCGATCTGATACATCCATGCCGTGAACGATTGCGCCGGATCGTAGCTCTCCCGGTACCGCAGCATGCGGAAGAAGACGTCCTGCACCAGGTCCTCGGCCTGCTCCCGCCCGCTGTTCATCGATACGAAGTAGCGAAACAGCGCCCGGTGATAGCGCTCGAACAATACGGCGAGCTGGCTTACCCGCCCCGCGCTCACCTCCGCCATCACCGCGTTATCTGTCGTATTCACGGCTACATAGGAGAATACTCGCTCCTCCCGGAAAGGTTACGCCGTAGGAATCGCACAAGGCGCGGCGGGCTCAGCCGGTCTGGAGCGGCTGGCAAAAGGCACTTGCTACCATGGACCGACGAGCATGATCTTCTGGGCCCTGCCGCTTTTCTGGCTGGCCTGCGCGACGGCGGGATACGTCTATGGCCTGCAACGGGGCATCCCCTCTTCCGTGGTGCTGGCTGCCCTTCCGGCGTTTCTGCTGGAAGCGACGCTGTTCCTTACCCTGGGCGTGGAACGCTGGCGGAACCGTCTGGAGAGGCTCCCTCCGGCGGGCGTGGCTGTCCTGCTGATATTGGGCGCAGTGGCGCCGTATTGCGCGGCGTCGCTGGCGTTCGGATCGTTTCGCTGGCAGGCTCTGGCCGGAATCGCGCTCCTTTCCGGCCTGGTGGCTTTCTGGTACGTGGTATTACCGCAGAAGCCCGCCGTGGATCTGCTGTTGCTGGCGCTGATGGCGGCCGTGGTGCTCGCGAAAGTCTTTCCGTCGCTGTACATCCGTCCCCACGACCGGCTTCCGCTGGAGGTCCTCGGAACGGCCATGTGGATCCGCACGGGTGCCTTCGCGCTCCTGAGTGTCCGGCGCGTACAAGGGGTTGGGTTCGGATTCTGGCCCTCGCTTCGTGAATGGAAAATTGGCGCGTTGTTCTTCCTGCTGATGCTTCCCCTGGCGGTGGCGCTGGCCTGGTGGATCGGATTCGCGAAATTTCACCCGCCCGAGGCCTCCTGGATCAGAATTCCAGTGCTCGTGGTGCTTAATTTCTTCGGAACCTTGTGGGTTCTCGCGTTGGGCGAGGAGTTCTTTTTTCGCGGCCTTCTCCAGCAGTGGATGGTCGGTTGGCTGCGCAATGAATGGGCCGGGCTGATCGCGACTGCGCTCCTGTTTGGCGCCGTGCATCTACCCCGCGGAGCTTTTCCGAACTGGCGTTACGCTTTGATGGCGGCGGTGGCCGGCATATTCTACGGCCTGGCGTTTCGCCAAGCCAGCAGCATCCGCGCTTCCATGGTTACCCACGCCCTGACGGTCACCACCATGACTGTCTTCTTCTCTTAAGAAACCAGCAAGACCGTCCCCCGGCCTTCCAGTTCGACAGAGCCATCGTCCGTGCGCCAGGCCTCCCCGGCCCGCGTCTTTTGCCCGCCGATCGTGACATTTCCGCCCAGCACAACCACCATTCGCCCGGCGTCCACCGGTGTTCTGCCGTCCAGCCGGATTTTCTCCGTAGTGAAGAATGGACAGGACACCAGCACGCCTTCTCGAGCACTTTGCCGCGCGGCATGCGGACCGAGCCGGCTTACGCGCACTCCTTCGTCCAGATGCAGCTCGCGCGGCCGCCCGTAGTCGAACAAACGATAGGTGATGTCGGAATACTGCTGGATTTCGCATAAGGTGAGTCCCGCGCCGATCGCGTGGACGGTTCCTGCGGGAATGAAAAATGTATCGCCGGGCCGCGCTTCGAACCACTCCAGCAGTTGTTCGATTTCGCCCGAGAGCGCGGACTCGCGCAGCCGCGTTTCTGTCACCGGTTCGCGGAAGCCCGCGGCGATTTTCGCGCCCGGCTCCGCCGCCAGGATGTGCCACATCTCGGTCTTGCCTTCGGGATGCACCTGAACGGACAAGGGCTCTGTGGTGAACAGAAACTTGATCAGAAGCGGGGGCGGCGGCACGCTCTCAAACCACACCTCGCCGATCTTCTCCGCACTGTCCGGATACCAGGGCTCCAGATGCGTCGAGCCCCACACCTTGGGCACGAAGCGCGGAGTCAGCCGCGTCACCATTTAGACCCGAGCTTTGATGAACCGCTCCAGCCGATCCAGCCCGCGCTCCAGTTCCTTCATCGACGTCGCATAGGAAAGCCGGATGTGCTCGGCCGTTCCGAACGCTTCCCCGGGGACCACCGCCACGTGCTCTTCGGCCAGCAGCTTTTCGGAAAACTCCAGCGAACTGGAGATGCCGTTGCGGAACGCGGCGCTCACGTTCGGATACGCGTAGAACGCGCCCCGGGGCTCCTGCGCCTGCACGCCCGGAATCTTGCGCAACCGCCCGATCACGTAGTCCCGGCGCCGGCGATATTCGGCCAGCATGATGCCCACCGATTCCTGCGGCCCGTTGAGCGCCTCGATCGCCGCTTTCTGCGTGATGGAAGTCGGGTTGGACGTCGTGTGGCTCTGCAGCTTGTTGATTCCGGCCACCACCGCGGCCGGACCCAGCACGAATCCCATACGCCAGCCGGTCATCGCGTAGGTCTTGGAAAGCGACCCGGCCACCAGCACCGTCTCCTTGGCCCCCGGAAGCGACGCCAGAGAGAATAGCTCGCTGTCGTAGAGGAACCGCTCGTAGCACTCGTCGGTCATGATCCAGATGCCGCGATCTTTGGCCATCCGGAAAATCTTCTCCATCTCCGCGCGTTCATACACCGCGCCGCTGGGATTGCACGGCGAATTCAGAATGATCATCCGCGTTTTCGGCGTCACATGACGTTCCACCTGCGCAGCCGACAAAACGAAGCCTTCCTGCTCGTCCGTGTCCACGAATACGCACTTCCCGGCGGCGAAGTTGACGACGTCCTTATAGGTCACCCAGTAGGGTACCGGGATGATCACCTCATCACCGGGATCCACCAGCGCCTGCACCATGTTGAAGATCGCGTGCTTGCCGCCGATCGTGCCGATGCACTCTTTGGGAGAATACGACGTACCGTAACTGCGCTGGTGGTGGTCGCAGATCGCCTGCTTGAGCTCCACGGTGCCGCTCACCGGGGTGTACTTGGTGAAATTCTGCCGCAGAGCCTCGATGGCCGCGTTCTTGATGTTGTCGGGCGTCGGAAAATCCGGCTCGCCTGCGCTGAAATCGACCACGTCCACGCCTTCACGGCGCTGGCGATCCGCCTCAGCGGCCACCTTCATGGTGGACGATTCACTGATCCACGAGATTCGTTCTGCTAATTCCTGCACTGTCGGCATCCTCTACTCCTAGACTTGGCTTGCTCTTAAGCTTTTTGGGCTGCAATTCTTTTTTTCAGTCGCTGTTCCACCAGTGGCGGCACCACGTCGCTCACGTTCCCTCCCAGCGCGGCCACTTCCTTCACCAGGTGCGAGCTGATGAAGGAATACTCTTCGCCGGCCATCAGGAACACCGTCTCGATATCCGGCCTCAGCCGCCGGTTCATCAGCGCCATCTCCCATTCCAATTCATAATCGGAGACGGCGCGCATTCCGCGCACGATCATGGTCGCGCCGCGCGAAGCCGCAAAATCCACCAGCAGTCCCTCGAACGCCGCGATCTCCACGTTGGGATACGGCTTGACTACCGCGGTGATCATTTCCAGGCGCTCTTCCACGCTGAAGAGCGGATGCTTGGACTGGTTACGCAGCACCGCGACAATCAGGCGCCCCGCCATGCGGCTTCCCCGGGCAATCAGATCCAGATGCCCATTGGTGATCGGGTCGAACGATCCCGGGTAAATCGCGATTAAGCTTGTGGGCAGGACGCTGGAGGGCAAAACTGATTTTATCAGTTTGGGCTCTTCTTGTACCACACGATGGAATCGCCGGCTTTGGGTTCATCGCCCTGCCGGCCGCACGGAAGCGCCGCTCCGTTCGGCAGGTTTTTCGCCGCCGTCCAACGCCGCCGCCCTGAAACGCCCCCTCTCGCGCTCTCTGAAGATGATCGGTCGCGCGCGGGCTGATATCGAAGACGGTGCAGTCAGGCCACCCGGTCCATCGCCAGGAACTCTTGAATATGCGGATGCTCCGACTTTTCCAGGTCGGCCACTGCCCCGAAGTAAATTGCCCGGCCTTCGAAGAGCACCACCACTTTATCCGCGACCCGCCGCATCAGATCCAGATCGTGCGTGACCACCACTGCGGTGAGCCGGAGCTGGTTCTTCAACCGCAGCATCAGCTCGATCAAGTGATCCCCCATGATGGGATCTACCATGGTGGTCGGCTCATCGTAGAGGATGCACTGCGGCTGCGCCGCCAGCGCGCGCGCGATCGCCACCGCGCGCTTGTGCCCGGTGGAAAGGTCGGCCGGAAAGATGTTTTCGTAGTCTCCCAAGTCCACCATGTTGAGCAGACCGCGCACGACATCTTCCTTGTTCTGTTCGTTGTAATCGTCACGCGTTTCGAGCGAAAACAGAATGTTTTCGCCCACAGTGAGCGAATCGAACAGCGCCCCGGATTGAAACACCATGGTGACCTTTTTGCGAATGGCCCGAAGCTCAGATTCGGTCATCTCCGTAATATCGGAATAGGCCACGTACACGCGGCCCTGGTCGGGCTTCAGGAATCCCATGATGTGGCCCAGGCTCACAGACTTGCCGACGCCGCTCCGCCCGATGATCGCCAGCGTCTCACCGGCATCGACCGTAAAGCTCACATCGACTAAAACCGGCTTATCGAACGTCTTATAGACGTTGGCGAATTCGATGTAATGGGATGAAGCCTCGCTCACCGTGCCTCCGATAGCTGTTCAGGGGTGTTCAGGTTACGAAACACAGAAGGGTCCGGGGCGGGCCACAGGCGGACCGGGATCGTGGCTACGAAGTCATGCATTTTGAGGAGTTTAGATTGAATCGCAGATTCCACAGCGGGCAACAAACGGAGATGATAAACGGCGCACAACGGCTCCAGTCCTTCAGGCGTGATGGGCACCAAAGCGTCACGATCGCCAGCTTCGGCGGCGGCCAGCAGCTCCTCCAGCAACTGGTGGGTCACTGCCGGCATGTCGCAGGCCACCAGGACGTTCCAATCGGCCATCTTCGCGCTGAGCGCGGCATGCAGGCCACCCAGGGGCCCGCAGCCCTGGATTCTATCGGAAATCACCGGAAACCCGAGCGTTCCGTAGCGCTCCGGGGACCCGATCAGGGTGACATTTCCGGCGGCCTGGCGAACTTCCCGTGCGACGGATTGGATCAACGTGGAGCCCTTCCAGGGCAGCATCGCCTTGTCCTGGCCCATGCGGGTGCTGCGGCCTCCAGCCAGCACAAACCCAGCCCGGCGGCTTGCCATGAGATCATGGTAGCAATCGCGGACAGCCCATTGACACACGCAGCCACAAACAAAAGGGTGTATATTTGTTTCATTACGGCACTTGCCATGATGCTGGCCGCCTCCCCCCTAGGCGCCGCGGGAAATAACGCGGCTGCCAATCCGTCGTCGCAAAAAACCCTGGTGGTTCGCGCCGACCGCCGCACCGGAAAACTGGTCCGCAGCGTGGCTGCGGCAAAATCCCCCTCCAGGGAAACTGCAGAGCCGTCGGTTCGCATTACCGAAATGGTGGAAAAAGCCGCGCACGACAATGATGTCGACCCGTTGCTGGTGCATTCCATCATCCAGGTGGAGAGTAACTACAATCCCGATGCCGTGTCGCCCAAGGGTGCGCAGGGCCTGATGCAGCTGATGCCGCCCACCGCGCGCGGCCTGGGTGTGACCGACAGTTTTGATCCGCGCCAGAACATTGAGGCCGGAGTACGTTATCTTAAGTATTTACAGAACATGTATAAAGACGATCGCCTGGCGCTGGCAGCCTACAACGCCGGACCGGCGGCCGTGCAAAAATACAAATGGATCCCGCCGTACCCGGAAACGCAGGATTATGTGAATCGGGTCGGCCAGCAGTACGGAGCAGCGAAAAAGGCAGCCGCGCAACACTTGGCGGAGCCTGCTGCACCGCCAGTGGGGGTGATGGAGGAACAACACCCGAAACTGGAGCCGTTTGTCGATGCTGAAGGCAGGTTGCATCTCAGGACGACACAGCAGTAACCGGCTGCGCGCGATCCTTTTGTCCTGGTTGGCGGTCACGCCCGGATTGTGCCTGGCGCAGTCTGCTGCCAAAGTTACCGCGGTGCGCTTTTGGTCCACCGGCGAGACCACTCGCGTGGCGGTGGAAGTCTCCTCCGAATTCAAATACAAATCCGACCGTCTGGAAAATCCCCCACGCCTGTTTTTCGACGTGCAGGGGGCTAAACCTGTGATGGCTCAAAAATCCATCGCGGTGGGCGATCGAACCCTCAAGCAGATTCGTATTGCAGAAACCCAGCGCGGGGTCACGCGAATCGTGCTCGACTTGGAACAGGACGCTGATTTCACTGCGTCGCAACTCTCTAATCCGGAGCGGCTCATGATCGAGCTTCGGCCCAAAGGAGCGAACACGGCCGAACCGGCGGCGGGACCTCCTGCGCCGCGCAAGTTCGAACCGCCGCCCGCACAAGTTCATACCGAAGCCGCCCCGGTTACCAAAGCTTTGCCTGCGCCGCCCCCGCTGATCGCCGTCAGCAGACCGACGGGGGCTCCGGGCGGGGCACTGCGCAAGCTTCCCGGACCTCCGGTACCGGTCGAGCCGGCCGCTCCCGTATCGGCGAAACCGGCTCCGCCCGAGCCCAAAGCCGCGGCACGGAATGCCACCGGAGACCGCTCCCTGACCCGTGTATTGGGTCTGAAACTGGGGCGCGTGGTGCTCGACCCGGGCCATGGCGGCCACGATGTGGGTACGCACGGACCTTCGGGCCTGTATGAAAAAGATCTGGTTTTGGACATCTCGCAGCGACTGGCGGCGCTGGTCCAGGATCGCCTGGGCAGCGAGGTCCTGCTGACGCGGACGGACGACACCTTTGTTCCGCTGGAAGGCCGGACCAAGATCGCCAACGAGTACAAGGCCGACCTGTTCCTCTCGATTCACGCTAATTCTTCGCCGGTGAAATCGGTTACCGGCGTGGAAACGTATTATCTGAATTTCAGCACCTCGCGCGCG
Organism: Bryobacteraceae bacterium; assembly: GCA_035469225.1. Taxonomy (GTDB): domain Bacteria; phylum Acidobacteriota; class Terriglobia; order Bryobacterales; family Bryobacteraceae; genus Palsa-187. The sequence goes on along the minus strand of DATIRX010000570.1, from coordinate 10,629 downwards.
GCGCTGGATGTGGCCACACGGGAGAATGCGACCGCCGAGAGCTCCATCTTCGATTTGAAGGACGTGCTGGAAAAGATTGCGCTCCGGGACAAGATCGAGGAGTCGCGCGAGTTCGCTTCGCGCCTGCAGACATCGTTATACACCTTGACCAAGGCGGGCGCGGCGACCAAGAACCGGGGCGTGAAGAAGGCTCCCTTTGTGGTTCTGATCGGCGCGCAGATGCCCAGCGTGCTGGCCGAGATCGGGTTCCTGACCAACGCCAGCGACGAAGCCCTGATGCGCAAGACTGAGCATCGCCAGAAGATCGCGGAAGCGCTCTACAAAGGCATCGCGGCGTACGCGGAAACGCTCAGCCAGTTCCAGGTCGCCAAGCGCGAGTAGTTACCGCCCCCGCAGAATACCAACACCGATCTGGCCGTGCAGACCCTGGTCCGGACGCGCCACGTCGCCGCCGCCGAACCACACGCGCACCGAGCCGTCCGGCATCTGCTCCACGGTCGGATCGCAGATCACCTGACTGTTCCATGGATTCGTTCCGGAGATCACGAAGTTCGGGACGCGATCCCAGCGGATTCCGTCGGGGGAATGCGCTAGACCGATGCGGCGATGCTCCGCTTTGTCGCGACCAGTATAGAGCATCCACCATTGGCCGCCTGAGGTCCACACGGCGGGCTCGCCCAGACCGCCTTCATCGAACGATCCGGCCGCGCCGAGTTCGAGAATCGGATTCGAGCGGAGCTTCTCCCAGCTAATGCCGTCCGGTGAACGCGCGATACCCAGGCGCTGGCGGCGGGCGCGATCCTGGCCGAGATAGAAGAGATAGAATTGGCCGCCGGCGCGAATGAGGTAGGGATCGGCGACGGCGCTTTCATCGAAGCTTCCGCGCGGTCCCAAGGGCACGACTGGATTGCCCTGCCGCGACCAGTTCCTACCGTCGCGGGATCGCGCCAGGGTGATGCGCAGAGGATCGCCCGCTTCGTACCAATAGAAGATTTCTTCTCCTACTGTTAGTGCCGATCCGTTCGCGGCCATGGCGCTGCCTTCCCAGCCCTGCGGCGAGAGTACCCGGCCGAGCCTGGTCCAGGAGAAACCATCCGCGGAAGTTGCGGCAGAGGTATGCCAAGTCTTGCCGTCGAATTCCGAATAAAGATTCCAATAGGCGCCCTGAAAACGAACGACGGAAGGATTCAGAACGTCTGAGGCATCGCCGTCAGACAGCACAGGCTCGGGGCGGGCGTCCCATGTGAACGGCGCGCGAGGACTGCCCGCTTCCGGAGCCGGCAACGTGAAATCGGCGTAGCGGCCGCACCCCGTGAGCAGAACGGCGAGAGCCAGGATCGGGCGATACATTTTTAGAGCGGCACGCGGATGGCCAGCTTGGAGCCCCGGCCCGGCCCCGATTCGAGCGCCAGCTCGCCCTCCAGCGCCTTTACCCGGCGCTTGATGCTGACCGGGCCCAAGCGCAGCAGCTCGAGTTCCTCCAGCGAGAACACCCCGGTAAAAGGAAATCCTTCGCCGTTGTCTTCCACCGACACCTGCAGCTGATGATCGGCGCGCGCAGCCGAGATGGCCACGCGCGACGCCCCGGAATGCTTCTGGATGTTGTTCAAGGCCTCGCGCACGATCTGCAACACTTCGAGGGAAAGCTCGGTGTCCGCCGGATCGTGCACATCGCCGCCGGAGAACGTGGTGGCGATCCCGGTGTCGCGCTGAAAGAGCTCGGCCATGCGGCTGAGCGACGCCGTCAGGCCCATTCCCTCATCCGCCGGACGCATGCTGCGCACGAAACTGCGGAGGTCGGCCAGCTGTCCCTGGCATATCTCCTGCAGCTGGTGCAGTTCGCGGGCAGCGGCTTCCACATCGCGCGCCATCAGCTTGCGGATGATCTCCAGGCGCATCTGGAAACTGATGAAGCTCTGCAGGGGGCCGTCGTGAAAATCGGCGGCGATACGCTGGCGCTCGGCTTCCCGCGCGAGCTGCGCCTGCGACCGGATCATGACGTTGTGCCGCAGCGTCGCGGACATGCGATCTTCCAGATGACGCTTGTAGAGGCCCACGGCCGCCGCCGCGCCGCCCGAAGCGACCACGGTCCAGACCAGATTGCCGTTCCTGGCAGCGGGCAGGATCAGCGCGATAAAAAGCGCCGCCCCAAAGGTGATCGCGGCGCGCGTCAAATCGTGCAGCAAGACGGTGGACCCCAGCAAATAGCTGCAGGCCAGCGCGGGCTGCCACTCGCCGGGCGCCTGCCACGTCCAGATGGCGAAATTGGTGGCATCGGCCACAATCGCGGTGGCCTCGCGCAGTGGATCCGTCTGGCCGACCGCAAACAGGGCGCCCAATGCATACACGGTATAAGCGGCAATGAGCGCGGTAACCCAGTTTTGTCCGAACCCGACCGTTCGAACGTAAGCCGTGGCGCACGCCACCGCCAGCACCAGGCGCGCGATGCGGAGGGCCAGCCGTCCACGATAAGGAACCATCAGGGAACCATCTAGGCTGCAGCCTCTTAACGGCGGTACAGATACAAGCGATGACTGCGGCCTTCGCCGTCGTCTTCGATGCTTAGGCTCTGAACCGGCTTCCAGGCTGCGAACTCAAAATCATGCGCGACAATGCGCGCGCCTTTCTTGAGCTGTTTTTCCAGGATCGGCGTCACCAGCTCATTTCCCACCGGCAGCAGGTACACGGTGAGGAGATCGGCCGAAGAGTAATCCTGCTTGAGCAAATCGCCGTGGATGATGCGCGCGGCTGAGGCCAAGCCCAGGGTCTTAATGCGATCCATGCTCTGGCGGTACAGCGAATCGCTTAGCTCCACTCCGGTAGCGTCGGCCTTATACTTCTGGGCCGCCATGATCACGATGCGGCCGTCTCCGGATCCCAGGTCAAACATTTTCTCGCCGGCTTTCAATCCGCCCAACTGCAGCATCTTGTCGACAACGGCTTGCGGCGTTGGGTAATACGGCGCGAGCTGGTCGTCCTTAGGATCTTGCGCCGGCAACAGAATCAGGCAGCAGAGAGAAAGGGCGAGGAGTACCGCGGCAATACGCATTAAGGTTCAATATATACCCGCACCCGATTGCTTGGCTGGCCATCCGTCTCGATATAGAGCTCGGCGGGACCGTAATTGACGATATTGGGGATCTCGATTTCGACCAGATACATGCCGATGTAGCCCGGGGCCAGGATGGCGCGCGTCACCAGAACCGGAGCGCGATCGAGGAACGCCCGAACCGGCGCGGCCACGGCGTGGGGAATATCGGCAGGAGCCGGAAGGCCGGTGGGCCACGTGGGCACTACGCGACCCAGCCCGGTGGCCAGGATCTGGATGCGCGCATGCGAATGCGCGGGATGCATGGCATCGAGGAGCACGCCATTATCCGCATCGCTTAGAATCGGCGCGCCGTCGCGAGGATCCAGTTGAATGGCGGGCGCAGCCGTAACCAGGGGTATAGACGGGAGGACGCGCGGTCCGGCGGGGCCCTCGATCGAAAGCGCCAGCGAATCGCCGCGCATTTCAAAAGGAATCTGAATGTGAGATTCGGCGTCTGTGCCGCCCAGCACGGGAACCGAAAGTCCGCCCGCATTCGCGGAATTGACGCGGGCGCCCTCGATGCTGAATACCGTCCCGGGAGCGGCTGCGCGGGCGACCAGTCCGGCTACCGTAATCACGCGCGGGTCGCCGACGCGATGCGGGGCCATGGTCTGATACAGTCCGTAGCCTTCCAGGGCAACCCATAGCTGGATCGCGTTTGAGTCGAGCATCACGTCCGTCGCGGACACCGGCGGCAAGCCAGCCACACTGGACCAGGAAACGGGCACGACGCTCAGGGCGTTGAGATTGGTGCTCGCAAAGAAAACGCCTTGATCGGTGGCGATGTAGATCGCGTTGCCGGCCGGATCCGCCGTCACGCCGCGGACACTGACATCGGGAAGACCAGCGGAAATATCCACCCACGACAGTCCGCCGTCAATCGTGTGCAGGACGCGCCGGGCGCTCAGCACTGCCAGTGCGATCCGGGGATCCGCAGAATCCGCCCAGAAGGCTGCGACGGCTCCGCTCCCCTGGTTGCTTCGAAACTCGGGCTGCCAGGTGGTGCCGCCATCGGCCGAAACCAGGATGCCGCCATCCCCCATTCCCGTATAGACGAAACGCTCGGCGATGGTGAGTGCGGTGACCGCACTCGAACGTGTCTCACTCAGCAGAGCGCGATATCTCAATTCCCCGTCAGCCTTGGCGCTATACGCGGGCCGCCAGGCCTGCCGCTCGCCTGGCTGCCATTCGACGACCATCGCACCGGGCAGCTCCAGCCGGGACCCCTGCGTGCCGTCGGGAAGACTGCGAATCCGGGCCGAAGGCAGGTTCGGCAGGGTCTCATTGAGACTGCTCCAGGACCTGCCACCGTCCACCGAACGAAACACTCCGGCCGATCCGGCGGCCACGATTTCGTCTTCATTCACCGGGGATACAGCCAGGTCCCGCAAACCGTCTCCGATGATCGACACGCCGCGGAAGGCGGTCAGGTTCTCCCAATTCCTGCCGCTGTTGTCGGAGCGGTGGACGAACTGCCCGAGAGCGTAAACGCGCGGAGAAGCTCCGGCGGGATTGCGCACCTGTGCTCCGTTCTCAGGAACCGTGATCGTACTGCCTTCCGGCGCGGGCGGAGCCGGAGAGCCGGCCGGAGCGGCCACCCAATGATCTAAATCATTGGTTACAAAAGTCTTCCCGGATACGGAGCGGATCCAGATCTGATCCCCGCCTGGGGAGTACCAGACGCGATCCACGGGTCCGGTTGCGAGTCCGGCCAGTTCCAGATCTAAGGCGGAATTGCCCACACGTCGCCAGTCGGGAGCCTGGGCGGCCGCGGGAGCTGCCAGCGCCAGTCCGGCGAGGCCCAACCGCAGCAGCGCGCCAAGTGTGGCTTTGTTACTCATGGAACGAGTCCATTGTATCCTTACCTATCGGCCGAAAAGGCCCGAACCTGATGATTCCAGTAGCCTGTGAAACCCGAAAATCGGTTCGGATCTGGGCTTGCAAGTGCATTTTTAATGGTAGACTAGCCATGCCGGGGCCTGGAACGCAGGCCGCTGGCAGGAGTGTCTCTCTGGTTCAGCCGATGGTGAGGATCATGCGATCCGCGATGGCGAAGTTTTCGCTTCTGACAGCGATGACAGCCGTCGTGTGCCTGGGCCAGTTCATTCCCTCCGATGCCTCCAATTATGCCGCAAAGGTAGTGACGTTGACCGGGCAAGTTTCGGTTCTAAAGGATTTACAGCCCTGGGCGATTTCGGCGGGCGATAGCGTCCAAGTCACCCAGGTGATTGTGACCGGCTCCGACGGGCACGCGGTACTACAAGTTTCGGACGGAAGTACCATCGAGGTGTATCCGAATTCCAGGTTCGTGTTCCGCAAGAACCCGGGTAATTGGAGAGATCTGATCGACGTTTTTCTCGGGAAAGTGCGGGTGCACATCGAACATCTAGGCACGGTTCCCAATCCCAACCGCGTAGTGACGCCGACCGCTGTCATCTCGGTGCGCGGCACCACTTTCGATGTCACAGTCGATGACAATGACGAGACCACCACCGTCGAGGTGGAAGAGGGAACGGTGGAAGTGCAGCATGCGCTGCTGGGCGGGAATTCGGCCATCGTGACAGCGGGCGGAACCTTCCGGGTCTATCGCGATGAGCCGATCGCGCAACGGATGGACAAGGGCAACTTTACGCGGCAGGCGATCCGGATGGTGGTAAACGGGATCGCCATCGTGGGCCGCGCCAGCGGACCCGGCTCGATCAAATTGCCGGGCGGTAATACAGGTCCTGTGGGCGACACGGGTCCGTCAGCGCCGCCGCCTGCACCCCCGCCGCCGCCTCCGCCGCTTCCTTAGGGAAACCGCCCATTGCGGTTGCCCGTGCGTGCGACACTAGCGGTTAGGCGCCTATGAAGTCTCTCCTACTGTTCTCCCCGCTGCTTTCGATTTCCTTGTGGGCGCAGGCGCCCCCCGGAGTCGCGGCCTCCTGGGATGTATCCAGGAGCGTCGGCGAACTGGCAGCCCAGGTGGCACAACTGAAGCCCCTGGTGGGCCGCCTGACCCCTCAGAACTGGGTGCAGAAAGGCGCTCCTGAAGCCTATGTGGCGCAGTGGCAGGGGGCTCAGGAAGAGCTCGGGTATCTCGACCAGACGACCAGGACGCTGGAGAAACAGCCGGAGAAACTGACGGCGGCGCTGGACGTATACTTCCGGCTCCAAGGCGTGGAATGGCGCCTGCAGTCGCTGGTGGAGGGCGCGCGCAAGTATCAGAATCCCGCTGCCGGCGATCAGCTGGCAGAAGCGCTGGGCGCCAACGCCACCAAGCGCGATCAACTCCGGCAGTACATTACCGACCTGGCCACGCAGAACGAGCAGGAGTTCGCGGTGGTGGAGCGGGAAGCGCAGCGGTGCAGGGATGACCAGAACCGGCAGTCGCGTCCGGCGCCGGCGCCCGCCAAGAGAAATACCAAGGCTAAGTAAAGGCAGAAATCGTGAGCGAGACGACCACCTTTGTGTGCAGTATCTGCGAGGAGCCCTCTACCGAGATCTGCGTGTATTGCACCAAGGATGTCTGCGATAATCATCGCTGCCCGAAGTGCCTGCGATGCAGCGATTGCTGCCAGTGCGAACAACGGCGGACACAGGAGTAAAGCTCCACCCGATTTCGTCGTCAACAGCGGTGTTACCTTAAGGTAAAGCTGTGCGAATCGGCGGCGTCATTCTCGGTGTGATCACGCTCCTGTGGGGATTCCTGCAGGCGCCGTTTGACCACATTCACCCGGGCGAAGATTTCGAACACGCGGCGGCGTCCGTTCCCATGCATCTGCATGTGCACGATGCGCTGGCGGGCCACGGTCCGAGCGTGGCTGCTTATTGGCCCGTTGAGGATGACGAAATCGATGTCCTGTGGAGCGCCGCACCATCGGCAAGCTTCGTGCTTCATGCCGATGCCGAACTCGCCGGGCACATGTCCATGCCGGCTCCCTCCAGTGCTTCCGCCGCGATCCTAGTACCCCAGCATCGCGGGCACGACCCACCCGAATCCGGTCCGAAAATCCCGCGAGCCCCTCCCGCCTAGTCCTTCCACGCAGGCGCACGGTGTACGTGTGCCCGTTCCTAGTCTCTGTGGAAAGGAGTCATTTATGTTATTTCGGCCGAGGTGTTTCTTCTGGATCGCGATTTCCGTCGTTGGTTTTGGGCAAGACCAGCGGGAATGGTCTGAGTCGCAAATCGTGGAGCGCTTCCTGATGCTTAGCCCGCAAGCGCAGGAGTTACGTGCCCGTGTGGCGCTGGCGGAAGCGGAAGTGAAAACGCGAACCGTTTATCCCAACCCTTCGGTTTCCTATTCGCGAGAGAGCGCGGGCTACAACGAGTTCTTCGAGGCGTCGCAAACGCTGCCGGTCAGCGGGCGGGTGCGTTATCTGCGCAACGCCGGGTCGGCGGCCGTATCGGTTGCCGACGCCAATCGCGAGGCCGCGCTGTGGTCGCTGCGGAGCGATTTACGGCTGGCCTTTTACAGAATGCTGGCGGCGCAGGAACGCGCGAGACTCCTTTCGGCGGGCGCCGCTGAAATAAATCAGCTCATCCGCATACTTCGCCAAAGAGAAGATGAGGGCGAGGGGTCGCATTATGACCGCGTGCGCGCGGAACGGGAGGTCGCGGAACTGCGGACGGACGGAGCAGGAGCCAATGCGCTGATCGCCGCGGCGAGGGGAACGATTCGCAGATTTCTGCCCGGGGGCACCCAAGTGCAGAGTGTGCGAGGAGCCCTGGCGATCCCGCCGGATACGCCGGGCGTAGACGAGCTGAATGCCCGCGCTATAGATTCGCGGGCGGACTATCGTGCCGAGCAGAAAGCGCTCACGCGGTTCAAGCTCGAAGAGCAAGCCGCCCGGCGCCTGCGCATCCCCGATCCACAAGTATCCGGCGGGGTGAAACGTGCCGACATCATGCCCGGCGTTGCCAGCACGGGCGTCGTGTTCAGTCTGACGGTCCCGCTGCCGGTCTTTAACAGCGGGCGCTATGAAGTCGCACGCTATCAGGCCGAGCAGGAGCAAGTGATGGCGCGGGCAGCAGTGCTCGCGCGTCAGATCCAGGCCGAAATTCAGGGCGCACATGAAGTGCTGGCGATCCGGCGCGAGGCCTTGGCGGCGTATGAGCGCGAGCTCGAATCGGCGGGAGCCGAGCTGACCCGCATCACCCGCGTGGCCTATGAGGAGGGCGAAGTGGGCATTCTCGAACTGCTCGACTCGCTGCGGATCAACCGGATGGCGAGTCTGCGGTTACTGGATTTGCAGGCCGCCGTTCGAGAAGCGTTCATCGAACTGGAGCGAGTTGTCGGCGCAGAACTGACCAATGGGGGAGGTCGCCCGTGAAAAATATTTGCATTGTTGTGGCCGCTTTAATCCTGACGTCATGTTCGCAGAATCCGAAGGCTGGGGCGCCCGCCCCTCAGGCCGAAGCCGCCGAGCCTCTCAAGGCATCGATATGGACTCGCGGCGGCGAGCTGTATCTGGAATATCCCGCATTGGTGCGAGGCCGCAAAGAACGCTTCGCGATCCATCTGACGCGGCTCACGGACTTCAAAGCCGTCCAGGACGCCGCCTGCGAGGTGCATCTAGGCCCGCAAGTGTTTCCTTGCGATCCATCGACGCATCCGGGAATCTTCGGGGCCAATATCGAGCCGCGGACTGCCGGCGACGTACCCATGAGCATCGTAGTTCACGGCAAGGACCTGAACGAAACGTTCGAGGTGGGACCGGTCAAGGTGGCCGCCGATGCCGCATCCGCCGAAAAACCGGCGGAATCAAAAGAGGAGACCATTTCGTTCACCAAGGAACAGCAGTGGGCTCTGGATTTCGGCACAGAACTCACCACGGAGCAAGGCATGCGTGACAGTCTCCGCGTAGCTGCGGAAACGCTTCCGAGAACCGGCGGCGAGGCGATGGTGACGGCGCCGGCCGCGGGGCGATTGATCGTGGAAAAACCGTTCTCGGTCGGCACCACCGTCGAGATCGGAACGGAGCTGGCGAGCATTCTCCCTCCGGCGAGTCCGGCCACCGACCTCACCAGTCTGCAGCTCGCCGAAACCGAGGCCAAGGTCAGCCTGGAGCAAGCCCAGAGGGATCGCGCCCGGGCAGAGCGGCTTTTCACAGCGGGAGCCGTACCCGCGCGAAGAGCCGAGGAAGCGCGCAGCGTGGAAGCAACTGCCCAAGCCCGGCTGCAGGCAGCGCAAACCCGGCTCGCCCAGTTCGATTCGACACGGTCGGGCGACGGCCAGGGCGCGGGCGTCAAGCGCTTCGCGGTCCGCGCGCCCATCAGCGGGATTCTTGCGGAATCGAGCGCCATCGGCGGAACCAATACGGAAGCGGGAAAAACTCTATTCCGGATCGTCGACATCAATTCGATTTGGGTCAGCGGTGTGGTGCCGGAATCGGAGTTCTCGAAACTGCGCCAGCTTTCCGGCGCGGAGATCGAAATGCCCGACGGCCAGATCCGCCCTGCCGGCCGCCTGGTCGCGGTCGGGCGTCTGGTCGACGCGGAAACGCGAACCGTGCCGGTAACCTATGAAACCGACAACCGCGATCATCGGCTGGCGATCAATCAGACGGTATTCCTGCGCCTGTTCCTGACGCCCATGGGTAAGGCGCCCGTCGTTCCGGAAGCCGCAATTATCGATGACGCCGGGCGTCCGGTGGTCTTCGTGCAGCGAGGCGGCGAGACCTTTCTGCGGAGGCCGGTGAAACTCGGGATCCGCAACCATGGACTGGTTCAGGTGCTGGAAGGCGTGAATGCGGGCGATCGGGTCGTCACCAAGGGCGCCTACTTGATTCGCTTATCGACCATGTCCAACTCGGTTCCCGCGCACGGGCACGTTCACTAACCGGAGACGAACATGATCGACAGATTGATTGGCTGGTCTCTTCGTTATCGGGTGATGGTGATCGCGCTGGCGGCGGCGTTCCTGGTCTGGGGCGGATTCGCACTGCGAGACGTGCCTCTGGACGTATTGCCGGATCTGAGCGCGCCCACCGTCACGATCCTGGTGGAAGGACACGGGATGGCTCCGACGGAGATGGAGTCTCTGGTGACGTTTCCCATCGAGGCTTCGCTGAACGGCGCGTCGGGCGTGCGGCGCGTCCGGTCGGCGACTGCCGTGGGATTGGCGGTCATCTGGGTGGAATTCGACTGGGGCCAGGAAATCCAGCGTGCCCGGCAGATCGTGACCGAGAAGCTCACACTGGTCGGAGCAAGCTTGCCGCCGGAAGTGGAACAGCCGTTTCTGGCGCCGGTTTCGTCGATCATGGGCGAGATCATGTTCGTCGCGCTCGAATCGGACCGCCATTCGCCGATGGATCTGCGCACTACCGCCGATCAGGCCGTACGCCGGCGGCTGCTTGCGGTTCCGGGAGTTTCCCAGGTGATCGCAACCGGGGGCGGCCAGAAGCAATATCAAGTGCTTGTGGATCCCGTCGAATTGCGGGAATACAACGTCACCTTGGGGCAAGTGGAGGAGGCGTTGCGGCGTAGCAATAAGAACTCGTCGGCGGGTTTTCGCGTGACCGGAGGCCAGGAATACCTCATCCAGGGCATCGGCCGGG